>JAQGMP010000056.1 GCA_028292285.1 Variovorax sp.
GATGAACACGGCAGCCGCCACGCCGATGGCGGTGAACAGCCAGCGCTGCCAGCCCGAGTGATCCGCCAGAAACGAAAACGCCGCGCCCGTGTTGTGCGCCCGCACGATGTTGAAAAAACCGGTGACGGGCGTGTGGTCGCCCAGCCGGTAGTAGCCGAGGATCAGCGTCTTGGTGAACTGGTCGACGATCAGCACGATCGCCGCCCAGCCAAGCCACGGCCACAGGCTGCCGCCGCGCGACAAGGTCATGGTGCGCGCCATGTCAGGCAACGCTCCGCGGTTCGCCAGCGCCGTAAAGGTTGCTGGTGCAACGGCCACAGATGGTCGGGTAGGCCGCATCGTGGCCGACATCGGCGCGGTAGTGCCAGCAGCGCTCGCATTTGACTTCGGTCGAGGCGACGACGGCCGTCGACAGCGCCGTGCCCTCGATCAGCTCGACGTTCGAGGCGATCAGGACGAACTTGAGGTCGTCGCCGAGCGAGGCGAGCAACGCGTGGTCTTCCGGCGGCGCCGTCAGTTGCAGCGTGGCTTGCAGCGACGAACCGACCTTGCCTTCGGCCCGCACCGTTTCGATTTCCTTGTTGACGCCATCGCGGATCTCGCGGACGCGAGCCCACTTGACGAGCAATGCTTCATCCGGCGTACCGAGGTCGTTGTACGTCTGAGTGAAGATCGATTCCGTATGGCCCAGCGCACGCCACGCTTCTTCCGCCGTGAAGCTCAGGAACGGCGCCATCCATCGCAGCATCGCCTGCGAGATGTGCCAGAGGGCGGTCTGCGCGCTGCGGCGTGCCAGCGAGCCTGGCGCGGTCGTGTAGAGCCGATCTTTCAGGATGTCGAGGTAGAAGCCGCCCAGGTCTTCCGAACAATAGATCTGCAGCTTGGCGACCACCGGATGGAATTCGTAGACCTGATAGTGCGCGAGGATTTCGGCCTGGAACTGCGCCGCGCGGCTCAGCGCGTAGCAGTCGATTTCCAGCATGCGATCGAGCGGCACCGCGTCCTTGGCAATGTCGAAGTCGCTGGTGTTCGCCAGTAAAAAGCGCAGCGTGTTGCGGATGCGCCGGTAGCCGTCGACCACGCGCGCCAGGATCTTGTCGTCGCCTGCGATGTCGCCCGAATAGTCGCTGGCTGCCACCCACAAGCGGATGATTTCGGCGCCCAGCTTCTTGCTGACCTCTTGCGGATCGAGCCCGTTGCCGAGCGACTTGCTCATCTTGCGGCCTTGCGCATCGATGGTGAAGCCGTGCGTCAGCAGCCCGCGATAGGGCGCGCGGTCCTCCAGCGCGCAGGCGATCAGCAGCGAAGAATGGAACCAGCCGCGATGCTGATCGTGGCCTTCGAGGTAGAGGTCGGCTTCCGGGCCGGTTTCGTGGTGAACGTTGGGGTGCGTGCCGCGCAGCACGTGCCAGAAGGTCGAGCCCGAGTCGAACCACACCTCCAGGATGTCGGTGCTCTTGGTGTAGCTCGGCGCGTCTTCGGCACCGAGGATTTCTTCGGTCGTGACGCGGCTCCAGGCCTCGATGCCGCCGGCTTCGACGATGTGCGCAGCCTGGTCGAGAATCTCCATCGTGCGCGGGTGCAGCTCGCCGGAGTCCTTGTGCAGAAAGAACGGGATCGGCACGCCCCAGCTGCGCTGGCGGCTGATGCACCAGTCGGGCCGGTTGGCGATCATGTCGTGCAGGCGCGTCTTGCCGTTCTCCGGATAGAAGCTGGTCTGTTCGATGGCGTCGAGCGCGGTCTGGCGCAAGGTCTTCGGCGCCTTGTCCTTGGTGAAGACGCCTTCGCCCTCATCCATCCGGATGAACCATTGCGCGGCGGCGCGATAGATCACCGGGGTCTTGTGGCGCCAGCAATGCGGGTAGCTGTGCGTGATGGCTTCGGTCGTCATCAGCCGGTCGGCGTCGCGCAGCGCGGCGATGACTTCGGGCACCGCCTTCCAGATGTTCTTGCCGCCGAACAGCGGAAAGTCCGCCGCGTAGCTGCCGTTGCCTTGCACCGGATTCAGGATGTCGTCGATCGTCAGCCCGTGCGCGATGCAGGAGTTGAAGTCATCCACACCGTAAGCGGGCGACGAGTGGACCAGGCCGGTGCCATCGGTGGCGGTGGCGTAGTCGGCAAGATAGATCGGCGACAGGCGCTTGTAGCCCTGGACGCCGTTCTCGTCCGCGACGTCGTACAGCGGGTGCTCGAACTCGAGCCCGCCCAACGCCGCGCCCTTGACCGTCGCCAGCACCTTGCCGTCGAGCGCATAGCGCGTCATGCACATCTCGACCAGCGACTCGGCGAGGATCAGCAAGCCGCGCTCGGTATCGACCAGCGAGTACTCGAGCTCGGGGTTGAGATTGATCGCCTGGTTGGCGGGGATGGTCCAGGCGGTAGTGGTCCAGATGACGGCGAACACATCGCCCAGCACATCGGGCCGGCCGAAGGCTTCGAGCACCTTGGCGCGCTCGTGCGCCTTGAAGGCGACGTCGATGGTTTGCGACTTCTTGTCGGCGTATTCGATCTCGAACTCGGCCAGCGACGAGCCACAGTCGAAGCACCAGTACACCGGCTTCAGGCCGCGGTAGACGAAGCCGCGTTCGATCACGCGCTTGAAGGCGCGCAGCTCGCCGGCCTCGTTGGCGAAGTCCATCGTCTTGTACGGATGCGTCCATTCGCCCAGCACGCCCAGGCGCTGGAAGTCGGCCATCTGCTGCGCGATCTGTTCGGTCGCGAAGGCGCGGCTCTTGGCCTGCATGTCGTCGCGGCTCAGGTTGCGGCCGTACTTCTTCTCGATGGCGTTCTCGATCGGCAGGCCGTGGCAGTCCCAGCCGGGCACGTAGAGCGCGTCGAAGCCCTCCAGCTGCCGCGCCTTGGTGATCATGTCCTTCAGGATCTTGTTGACCGCGTGACCCATGTGGATCTGGCCGTTGGCGTAGGGCGGGCCGTCGTGCAGGATGAACTTGGGCGCGCCCATGCGGGCATCGCGCAGGCGCTGGTAGCGGCCTTCGTCTTCCCATTCCTTGACCCAGCCCGGCTCGCGCTTGGCCATGTCGCCGCGCATGGGGAAGGGTGTGTCGGGCAGGTTGAGGGTGGCGCGGTAGTCGCGGGTATCGCCACTGCCTTCGGGCTTTTTGTCAGACATGGAAGTTCCAGAAATCTGCGCTGCCGTGCAGCGCTCGAGAATCGATGAGGGCGTGGTGCGCGCCATGAGTGCCGGTGGCGGGCGCCGCGCAGGGCGGAAAGCGACGGTTCCGCTTTAAATTCGGTCGCGCGTGGTCTGGCGGTGCGTTTCCGCGTGGGTCTGCGCGGGCATGGAAGCGAAGAACGCGCGTGCGTCGCGGCCATCCTTCGCGATGCCTGCGGTCAGGGCTTCGAGGCTGGTGTAGCGCAATTCGTCGTGCAGTTTGGAGAGCAGTTCCACGCGGACGATTTTACCGTAGGCACCTTCGATGCCGAGTTGTGAGGGCCACTCCAGGCAATGCGTTTCGAGCAGCACACGGCCGCCGTTGACGTCGTTGGCGTCGAGCGAGGGCCGCACGCCGAGGTTGGCGACGCCCGGCAGCGGATTGTCCCCGAGGCCATGCACCAGCACCGCGAAGATGCCGCTGGCCGCCGGTTTCCAGTGCTTGAAGCGCAGGTTGAGGGTGCGAAAACCGTCGTCCTTGCCCGGCGCCGAGGCGCCCAGCGCCCGGCCGAGCTTGCGGCCGTGCACCACATGGCCGGAGATGG
Source organism: Variovorax sp. (assembly GCA_028292285.1). Taxonomy (GTDB): domain Bacteria; phylum Pseudomonadota; class Gammaproteobacteria; order Burkholderiales; family Burkholderiaceae_C; genus Variovorax. The sequence goes on from JAQGMP010000056.1 coordinate 3,718, forward strand.
CGTAGGGCCGGCCGAGCAGGGTCTGCACATGCGGCATGCGACCGGCGCCGAGCGCTTCGCGAACGGCCGAGCTCGACACCCGCAGGCCGTGCACTTCGTAGCTGTTCATGCGCGCGACGTCGAAACCGTTGGTGTCTCCGGCGGCGTCGAGCATGGCGTAGTCGCCGGCGCGTTTGGCGCCGAAGCGAAAGTCGTCGCCGACCAGCACGTAGCGCGCGCCCAGCCCTTCGACGAGCACGTCGCGGACGAACTCGTCAGGCGTTTGCGAGGCGAGCCGGCTGTCGAAAGGCAGCACGATGGTCTGCGCGACGCCGCCTGCCGCCAACTCGGCCAGCTTGTCGCGCAGCGTGCCGATTCGGGCTGGCGCGAGTTCGGGCTTTTTGGCGAGCGCCGCAAAGTAGTCGCGCGGGTGCGGCTCAAAAGTCAGCACGCAGCTCGGGAGGCCGCGTTGCCGCGCTTCGGTGTTCAACAGCGCCAGCATGGCCTGATGGCCACGGTGGACGCCGTCGAAATTGCCGATGGTCAGGGCGCAGGCTTTAGCCACACCCGGGTGCCGAAAACCGCGGAAAACCTGCATAGGGCGTTGTTGAATTGGTATCTTTTTGATAGCAGCCCGCGCCCGTCGAATGGGCTCGCAGGAGCGATTTGTCACAAAGCCGGTATATTGTGACGTAGTGCGTCAATTGCGCCGTCTGCAGCGGCGCGTGAGACGCGCACCGTGTCTCTGGTCTCTCCGTGGTTCTTCCCTTTTTTGAGGAGGCGTGTGGTGAAGGTCTTGAAACTGTCGGCCCAAGGGCTGCCCCAGTCGTGGATTTCGCTTGAACAGGCGGTGATTCATTACGCGGCGGACGAAGTTCGCTGGGAAGTGGGCGCGCAGGTGGCGGTGTATCGCGGCGGGCACAACGCGGTGACCGGGCTGCAGTCGCAAATCGCGATCAACAGCATCATCGGCACCAAGGGCGTGCCGCGGATCAACCCCTTTACGCAGCGCCCGGGACTGAGCAACAGCAAGCTCTTTTCTCGTGACCGCAACGTCTGCGCCTACTGCGGCGGCCACTTCCACGAAGACGAACTCACGCGCGAGCACATCATTCCGTTCGCTCAAAACGGCATCGACGTGTGGATGAACGTGGTCACGGCCTGCAAGCCCTGCAACCATCGCAAGAGCAGCCGCACGCCGGAGCAGGCCAACATGCCGCTGCTCTACGCGCCGTATGTGCCCAGCCTGTGGGAAGACTTCATCTTGCGCAACCGCCGCATCCTGGCGGACCAGATGGAGTTCTTGATGGCGCATCTGCCGCACAGTTCGCGATTGCACGGCTAGCGGCGGTCGCTGCTCGAAGTTGAAGTCGGGTGCACCGGGTACGACCGATGTGCGGCTTCAATACGTCAGTTCGAGCAGGGTGATGTGGCCTTGGGCGGTGGGCCAGGCCTGGCCCGCGACGCGCTCGCCATTGAACTCGCCGGCAATCGATCGCTGCGCGTCGCTCGCCAATTTGATCTTCGACGACGAAACGCCCGCGCCGCGCGGCGGAACGCCGGGCAGCGCGCTCTGTCCGTCGAAGCGCATCGTGTCGCGTTCGGCGTCGAAGTAGCCGCGCGGCCGGGTGAAGATCACGATGGCTTTCGCATCGCGATCGGCCGGCACGATGCGCTCGGGCCGCAGGTTGACCACGCTGCTGCCGCGCGGGAAAGGGCTGCGGTAGATGTGCGTCGTCGCGTAGCCCGGTGCCGTGATCTCGAACTCGTAGGCCGTGCCGGGTCGCGCCGCGAACGGCCCCCAACGCCCGTCGGCACCGATCGTCTTGCGATGCACGGGTGCACCGATGCGTGCCCCGGTTCCGATGTCGGTCGCATAGACCGCCAACTGCGCGCCGACGATCGCAAGGTTGTTGGTGAACTGGCCGCTCGCCGGGTCGCTGCTTGAAACGCCGAGGCCGGTGAGGCGCCCGTCGAGCACGACCGTGGCCTCGGGCAGCACCGCGGTGGTCTTCGGCGCTTCGCCCGTCAGGAACTGCCAGGTCGCGGCAAAGGCGGCGGGCGAAAACGAGGTTTCGCGGTGGTCGACACGCGGCAGCACGATGTTGGTCGCACCCTTCAGCGCGGGCGCGTCGTAAGCGATGTTCGTCGGCTTGCCCGGCGCACCGATCCACACGCCGTCGGGCTGCGCGAACTTGTCGTTGCTGTCGGAACGCAGCGTCAGCCAGCGCACGCCGGGCGTCACTTCATTGCCATCGGGCCCTTTGGGCGCGTTGAGCTGCTGGAGCAAGGGCGAGCGCGCCGAAAACTCGCTGCGCTCGTTGAAGCCGGGCACGTTCCAGATGCCGTGCGCCGGATTGCCGCCCAGCACCACGTGACTGACCTTGGCAGCCCCGCCGCCGTTTTGCACGTAGTTGCGAATCGTGTTGCCGCCGCGTGAGTTGCCCAGCAGCACGACACGGCTGGCGCCGGTCGCCTTCAGCACCTTGTCGACTTCGGCTTGCAAAAACGCCGCCGATTCAGCGGCCGATGTGCGGCCCGGCTGGGCGAGGGCGTCGTCGTCCCGCGCCAGCGGCATCGGCTGGTCGACAGCGAACAGCCGGTCGCGCGGCCATCCGTTCGATTCGAAACGCCAGATCGTCGTTTGCCAGAGCGCGGCCGAGTCGCCGTTGCCGTGCATGAACACGACGGGCGGACGTTCGATGAAGGAAGGCGAAGGTGCGGTGGCGCAGGCGGTGAGCATGGTGGCGGCGACGGCCGTGGCCAGGCCCGCAGTGAGGACGGTGCGACGTGTGTGCATTGGCATTGCAAGCTTCGTTCCAAGTGAAAACAAAAACGCCCACCGGCGGATGCGGGCGGGCGTCGAGCGACTGCAGAAGGTCCGCGCGTCAGGCGAAAACGCCCGCCGTGTCCTGCATGCGCGCCGACACTTCGCCCAGGTGGTGCAGCGTGTCGCCGAAGGTCATTTCGAGTTGCGTGAGTTTGCGGAAGTAATGGCTGCCGATGTATTCGTCGGTCACGCCGATGCCGCCGTGCAACTGCACCGAGTTCGCCGCCACATAGCGCATCGAGGTGCCGAGTTGGTACTTGGCTCGCGCCATCGCCTGCCGGCGCTCTTCCGCCGGCGCATTGAGCTTGAGCGATGCGTAGTAGCTCATCGAGCGCGCGAGTTCGAGTTGCATCTTCATGTCGGCGACACGATGGCGCAGTGCCTGGAAGGTCGAGATCGTCACGCCGAACTGCTTGCGCTGGTTCATGTAGTCGACGGTCAGCGCGACCGTTTTGTCCATGACGCCGACGGCTTCTGCGCAGGTCGCCGCAATGCCGATGTCGACGGCATGTTCGAGGGCCGTCAGGCCGTCGACCGTGACCAGCGTTGCCGCGGCCTTGTCGAACACGACTTCCGCCGCGCGGTCGCCGGCCTGCGTGCCGTAGCCGCGCGCTTCGACGCCGCTGGCGCTGCGCTCGATCAGGAAGAGGGCGAGCTTGCCGTCGAGCTGGGCTGGCACCAGATAGGCGTCGGCCTCGTCGCCGGCCGCGACCAGGCTCTTGGTACCGTTGACGGTATAGCCGTCGCTCGTCTTGGTGGCCTTGGCAGCGCAAACGTCGAGCCGGTAGCGTGCCTTGCGTTCTTGGTACGCGAGCACCACGATCGCCTGGCCGCCTGCGATGCGCGGCAGCCAGTTGTCCTTGACGTCGGCACCCGCGTAGCCACTCAACACGCCGCCCGCGATCAGCGTCTGGGCGAAAGGCTCCAGCACGATGCCGCGGCCGAGTTCTTCCATGACCACCATGCCTGCGACCGGACCCATCCCGAGCCCGCCGTCGTCTTCGCTGATGTACAGGCCACCGAGGCCGAGCTCGGCAATCTCGTCCCACGCTTCGCGCGAGAAGCCGCCCTTGGCTTCGATGCCGCGCCGGCGTTCGAAGTCGTAACCCTTGTCGACCCATTTGCGCACGGCGTCGCGCAACTGTTCCTGATCGTCTGTGAAATTGAAGTCCATTTTTGTCTCCTCAGCCGAGAACCGTCTGAGCGACGATGTTGCGTTGCACTTCGTTCGAGCCGCCGTAGATGGTGGTCTTGCGCATGTTGAAGAAGGTCGACGTGAGCGGCGCCAATGCAGGATTGCCACCCGGGAAGTTGCCCTGGTAGCCGGCTTCCATCGCTTCGCGGATGAGCGGCAGCGAATAAGCACCGCCGGCCAGCATCATCAGTTCCGAATAGCGCTGCTGGATTTCGCTGCCGCGGATCTTCAGCAGGCCGGCGACATCGAGCGAGTTCTTGCCCGAGGTGGCAGCCGAAAGAACGCGCAGCACCATCATTTCGAGCGCGACGATGTCGACTTCGAGTTTGGCGATTTCATCGCGAAAGCGCGAGGCGTAGGCATCGCC
>JAQGMP010000076.1 GCA_028292285.1 Variovorax sp.
CCTTCGGGCGTCAGGGCGATCTGCGAATCGGTCGCATAGATGCCGGGCAATACCTGCCGTGCCGCAAGGGCGTGCAGCACGGGCCGCAACGCGTAGTCGAGCGCCAGCATGTGATGCGGACTGCCGCCCGTCGCCAGCGGCAACACGGTCTTGCCCTTCAGCGCGCTTTGCGAGAGCAGGTCGAGAAACACCTTGAGCACACCGCTGTAGGCGGCCTTGTAGACGGGCGTTGCGACGACCACGACGCGCGCCGCAGCCACCTGCGCGATCGCCCGCTCGATGCCCGGATGGGTCCAGTCGGCATGCAGCAACGCCTGCGCCGGCAAGTCGCGCACGGTCAGCCGCTCGATGCGCCCACCGCGGCGCAACATGCGCTGGCCGATGGCTTCGAGCAACGCGGTCGAGCGCGACGGTGCCGACGGGCTGCCGGCAATCAGGAGAACGGTCATGCCCGGCTTACTTTTGCTTCGTCGTGTAGATCTGGTCGAACGAGGCACCGTCGGCGAAATGCGCCTTGTCGGCCTTGGCCCAGCCGCCGAACGCGTCGTCGATGGTCACCAGCGTCAGCTTGGGGAACTGCTTGTCGTACTTGGCCTTCGCCTTGTCCGATGTCGGCCGGTAGAAGTTGCGGCCGGCCACGTCCTGGCCTTCGTCGGAATACAAGTACTTGAGGTACTCCTCGGCCACGGCGCGCGTGCCCCTCCTGTCGACGACCTTGTCGACGACGGCCACGCTGGGCTCGGCCAGGATGGAGATGGACGGCACCACGATCTCGAATTTCTCGGGGCCGAATTCCTTCAGCGCGAGGAAGGCCTCGTTTTCCCAGGCCAGCAGCACGTCGCCCACGCCGCGCTGCACGAAGGTGATGGTCGAGCCGCGCGCGCCGGTGTCGAGCACCGGCACGTTCTTGTAGAGGTTGGCGAGGTATTCCTTCGCCTTGGCTTCGCTGCCGTACTTGCGCTTGGCGAACTCCCAGGCGGCCAGGTAGTTCCAGCGTGCGCCGCCCGATGTCTTGGGGTTGGGCGTGATGACTTGCACGCCGGCCCTGGTCAGGTCGTCCCAGTCTTTCAGACCCTTCGGATTGCCCTTTTTGACGAGGAACACGATGGTCGACGTGTAGGGCGCCGAGTTGTGCGGCAACCGCTTTTGCCAGTCGGCCTTGACCAGTGCGCCGTGCTCGACAAGCGCGTCGATGTCGCCGCCGAGTGCGAGCGTGGCGACGTCCGCATCGATGCCGTCGATGATCGAGCGCGCCTGCTTGCCGGAGCCGCCATGCGACTGCTTGATCGTCACGTCTTGCCCGGTCTTGGTCTTCCAGTACGCCGCGAAAGACTTGTTGTAGTCGACGTACAGCTCGCGGGTCGGGTCGTACGAGACATTGAGCAGCGTGACCGGTGCCGCGCCCTGCGCGAAGGCCGGCGATGCCGTCAGGCCAGTGAGGGCGAACGCGCTGGCCAAGCCGGCGCCGAGGGAAAGCTTGATAAAGTCGCGGCGAAATTTCATGGTTGTGCTGCTCACAGGCATATCGGTGAAGCTGCGGATTCTGAAACCGGCATATAGAAACTGGAACGACTGAGTTCTCAGTTCTAAATAGCAAAATCAACTAAGGGCGCCACGCGCGGCCCCACTACCCCCGAAGGCACCCCAATGGCAAGAATGGTCCAATGCGTCAAGCTCGGCAAAGAAGCCGAAGGCCTCGACTTTCCGCCCTACCCGGGCGACCTCGGCAAACGCCTGTGGGCGAGCGTCAGCAAGGAAGCGTGGGCCGCCTGGCTCAAGCAGCAGACCATGCTGGTGAACGAAAACCGCTTGAACCTGGCCGACCAGCGTGCCCGCGAGTACCTGAAGCGCCAGATGGAAAAGCACTTCTTCGGCGAAGGCGCCGATGTGGTCCAGGGCTACACGCCGCCCACCGCCTGAACGCCTGACCGCAAGCTTGGCCGCGCCCGCCGCATGACCGAACCGGTCGACTGGCGTGCCGATGGCGTGCCGCGCAGCGAACGCTTCGACGACATCTATCACACGGAAACCGGCGCGCTCGCGCAGTCGCGCCACGTGTTTCTCGGCGGCTGCGGCTTGCCGGAAGCATGGGCCGATCGGCCGCAATGGCTGATTCTCGAAACCGGCTTCGGGCTCGGCCTCAATTTTCTGACAACGTGGCATGCGTGGCGTGCAGACGAACATCGGCCGCGCCTGCTGCACTTCGTGTCGATCGAGGCGCATCCGGTGGCGCCGGACGATCTGATCAGGGCCGCGGCCGCCTACCCGGAGTTGGCCGGCATGGCCGAAGCGCTCGCCGTGCACTGGCATGGCTTGCTGCCGGGCTTTCATCGGCTCGTGTTCGACGAAGGACGCGTCACGCTCACGCTCTGCGTCGGCGACGTACAGGCCAAGCTGCGGGCGCAGCGCTTTGAGGCCGACAGCATTTTTCTCGATGGCTTCAGCCCGCAACGCAACCCGGAGATGTGGTCGGCCGACACGCTCAAGTCGGTCGCACGATTCGCGCGGCAAGGCACCGGCATCGCCACCTGGACGATCGCGCGCGCGGTGCGTGATGCGCTGACGCAGTGCGGCTTCAACGTGCGCAAGCGCATCGGTTTGCCGCCCAAGCGGGATTGCCTCACAGGCGTGTTCGCGCCGACGTGGACGGTGAGGCGCCGCGATCCTTTGCCGGTTCGCGTCGAAGCGCCGGGGCATTGCGCCGTCGTCGGAGCGGGTCTGGCGGGCGCCGCCGTGGCTGCGAGTCTGGCGCGGCGCGGCTGGCGCGTGACGGTGATCGACGCGGCCGATGGTCCTGCGGCCGGCGCGTCGGGTCTGCCGGTCGGATTGCTCGCGCCGCATGTGTCGGCGGACGATGCGCTGCTGTCGCGGCTCACGCGGGCCGGCATCCGGGCCACGTGGATCGAACTGGAACGCCTGCTCGAAGCGGGTGCCGATTGGCGTGCCGCCGGTGCGCTCGAAAGGCGCGCGGATGGCGACACGCGCGTGCCGACCGGCTGGCACGCCGGCGGGCCGAATGAATCGTGGCCGGCCGATGCAGAACGCCTGCAGCGCAGCGGGTTGCCGGTCGATGCGCCGGCACTCTGGCATTCACG
>JAQGMP010000084.1 GCA_028292285.1 Variovorax sp.
CACGCGCGTTGGCGATCGGATCGGTCTCGAGCGCCGCCGCCAGCTCCGCAGGATCGCGATAGGCCGCAGGGTCGACCGACACGTGGCCTTTGACGCGGTAGGTGAGCGCGTGCAGCAAGCGCGGCCCCGCGCCACTGCGCACCTCGGCGATCAGCTTGGCGGCAGCCGCGTGCACGGCGAAAACGTCGTTGCCGTCGACCTGCGTGGCCGCGATATCCATCGATTGCGCACGGGCCGATGCGCCTTCACCGGCGGTCATCGGTCCGCTCGCCGTGGTGGCGCTCCAGCGGTTGTCCTCGCAGACGAACAGCACCGGCAAACCGTAGACGCGCGCCCAGTTAAGCGATTCCAGAAACGGCCCGCGGTTGATCGCACCATCGCCAAAAAAGCAGACCGTGATGGCGTCGCGCTTCTGCAGCTTTTGCGCGTGCGCCGCACCCACCGCGATCGGCAGGCCGGCCGCCACCACGCCGTTGGCACCGAGCATGCCGACGGAGAAGTCGGCGATGTGCATCGAGCCGCCCTTGCCGCCGTTGAAGCCGGTCGCCTTGCCAAAGAGCTCGCACATCATGCGTGTCAGATCGGCGCCCTTGGCCAGTGTGTGGCCGTGGCCGCGGTGCGTCGAGGTGAGGTAATCGGCCGGCTTCAGATGCGCGCAGACGCCGGCCGGCACCGCTTCCTGGCCGGTCGACAAGTGCAGCGGACCGCGCACCTTGGCGATGCCAGCCGCCTCTCGCCCATAGGCGCTGACGCCGCCCTGGCTGGCGATCTCTGCCGCGTTTTCGAAGGCACGAATGCGCACCATCGTGCGGTAGAGCGCACGCTGTTTGTCGTCTGACATCTGCAAGTCCATATCCGCTCCAGCGCAGCAACCAGGGGTGGGCTCGATCAGTCCGCGTAAGTGCCGGCCGCCTTGATGATCGGACCCCACTTCGCCACCTCGGCCGACAAGAACTTCTTGTGCTCGGCCGGCTCGATGCGCTTGTCGGCCATCACGACGGCGCCCAGGTCTTCTTCGCGCTTGATGAAGGACGGGTCTTTCAGCGCGACCTTCAGGGCGTCGTTGATCTTTTTCACGACGGCGGGCGGCGTGCCCTTGGGCGCGTACAGGCCGTGCCAGATCGTCACTTCGAAATCCTTCAAGCCCGACTCGGCGAGCGTCGGCAGGCCCTTGAGCGCCGGCGTCGTCAGGCGCTTGGGCGTCGTCACGGCGTAGGCCTTGACGGTCTTGGCGGTGATCTGGCCGGTGGTGTTGGTCGTCTGGTCGCACAGCAAGTCGATCTGGCCGCCCATCAGGTCGGCGATCGCAGGGGCGGTGCCCTTGTACGGCACGGGCGTCATCTCGACCTTCATCGCGCTCTGGAACAACAGGCCGCAGAGCTGCGACGCAGCGCCCAGGCCGGCGTTGCCGAGATTGATCTTGCCCTTGTTCTGCCCGATCCAGGTTTGCAGTTCCTGGAAGTTGTTGGCCGGCAGCTGGGGCTTGCCGATGAGCGTCATCGGCACCTCGTTGATCATGCCAAGGTACTCGAAGTCGGTCTCGACATTGAACGGCAGCTTGCGGTACAGCGCCGGCATCGTCGACATGCCGATGTGGTTGAGCAGCAGCGTGTAGCCGTCGGGGTTGGCACGCGCCACCTTGGCGGTGCCGATCGAGCTGCCCGCGCCGGCGACGTTGTCGACCACGATGTTGGTGCCGAGCGGCTTGGCAATGGCTTCGGCCAGATCGCGCGCGACGCGATCGGTCGGCCCGCCGGCAGCGAACGGCACGACGATCGTCACCGTTTTGCCGTTGGGGTAGCTCTGCGCGTGGGCGCCGAGCGCGGTCAGGGCCATCGCGGCGACGGCGAGAAACTTGTTCATTTGCGCGTTTCCAAAAGTAAAGCGACCGATCGTATCGGCTGACTCGCTGCTGACCCATCCCGACTAGCCCTTAGTCGGGTGCCGTGGGTCGCATCCTGGGATCCTGGGTTTCGCCCTGAGTCCAACGCGCGGCGCCAGCCGACACGCGGTTTGGCACGTGCTGCCTAGCATCGGCCGCTTCCTACCGATCAATCCACCTCCGGAGCACGCCATGGCCGATGAGCCTCTCGTCAAAAAACACCGAAAAATCCAGCGCGAGCAGGCCGGCAAGGACAGCAAGCCGGCGGCAAAGAAATCGACCGCCGCCGTTCAGGCCGGGGCGCGGCGCCAGCCGGTGCAGAAGTCCGGCGAAAAACTCGCCAAGCCCGGCCGCGAAGCCGACATGAAACTGCAGCCGCGCTTCATGGCACCCGACTACCAGGGCAGCCGCAAGCTGGCCGGCATGAGCACCATCGTGACCGGCGGCGATTCGGGCATCGGCCGCGCCGTCGCCGTGCTGTTCGCGCGCGAAGGCGCCGACGTCGCCATCGTCTACCTGAGCTCCGACGAGGACGCGCAAGAAACGAAGTCGCGCATCGAAGCCGAAGGCACGCGCTGCATTCTGATCAAGGGCGACGTGCGCCGCAGTGCGTTTTGCGAGCGCGCGGTCGAGCGCACGGTCAAGGCCTTCGGCAAGCTCGATGTGCTGGTCAATAACGCCGCGTTCCAGATGCATGCCGATCAGCTCGAAGACATCAGCGACGAGCGAATGGACCTCACGCTGCAGACCAACATCGGCGGCTACATGCGCATGGCGCGCGCGGCGCTGCCGCACATGAAAGAGGGCGGCTCGATCGTCAATACCGGCTCGCGCACCGGCCTGCAGGGCAGCAAGAACCTGATCGACTATTCGGCGACCAAAGGAGCGATCCATGCTTTCACCAAGGCGCTGGCACTGAACGTGATCGGCCGCGGCATCCGCGTGAATTGCGTGGCGCCCGGCCCGGTCTGGACGCCGCTCAATCCGGCCGACAAGCCCGCGGCCGACGTGAAGAAGTTCGGCAAGGAGACCGACTTCAAGCGCGTGGCGCAGCCAGAGGAGCTGTCGCCGGCCTATGTGTTTTTGGCGTCGCCGGTGTGCGCGGGCTACATCACCGGGATCGTGCTGCCGGTGACGGGGAGCGTGGCGGCGATCTAGGTACGCGCGCCGCGCGATCCGGTCGCCCGATCCGGCTACTTGTAGCTGCGTGCGTCTTCGATCACCTTGCCATCGTTCGGCAAGCTGGCCGGCGCGACGAACTCGACTGCGCCACGCAGCTTCGTCACATCGCGGATCGCCTCGGCGATGCGTGCTTCGAGCCCTTCCGGCACGCCGTTGCATTCGAGCTTGAGCGTCATGCGGTCGTCGCCCATCTCGCCTTCGACGACCAGCCGGGCGCGCAGCAATTCCGGAAAGCGGCGCGCGATGTCGGCCACTTGCGACGGGTGCACGAACATGCCGCGCACCTTGGTCGTCTGGTCGGCGCGACCGAGCCAGCCTTTGATACGTTTGTTGGTGCGGCCGGTCGGGCAGTCGCCGGCCAGGATCGCCGACAGGTCGCCGGTGCCGAAGCGCACCAGCGGGTAGTCGGGGTTGAAGGTGGTCACGACGATCTCGCCGACCTCGCCATCGGGCACGGGGTCGCCGGTGCCGGGCCGCACGATCTCGACCAGCACACCTTCGTCGAGCACCAAGCCTTCGCGCGCGCTCGTTTCGTAGGCGACGAGCCCTAGGTCGGCGGTCGCGTAGCACTGGGTGCCGTGCACGCCGTGCGCATCGATCCAGTCGCGCAGGCTGGGCGGAAACGCTTCGCCCGACACCAGCGCCTTCGTGAGTTTGGGCAACGATGTCCTCAGTTCCGCGGCCTTCTCCAGGATGATCTTTAAAAAGCTCGGCGTGCCGATGTAACCCTCTGCCTGCAGATCGCGCATCGCATCGACCTGCTGCTCGGTCTGGCCGATGCCGCCGGCGAACACCGTGCAACCCATCGCGCGCGCGCCGCTCTCCATGATCGAGCCCGCGGGGGTCATGTGGTAGCTGAAGCAGTTGTGCACCAGCTCGCCGGTGCGAAACCCTGCCGCATGCAGCGCTCGCGCGGTGCGCCAGTAGTCGCGCGCTTCGCCCTCGGGCTCGTAGATAGTGCCGGGGCTGGCGAAAACGCGCGGCATGCGCGAGCCGCGCACGATGGCGGCAAAGCCGCCGAACGGGTCGGTCGCACGTCGCTCTTTCTGCAGCGCGAGCAACTCCGACTTGCGCGTGACCGGTAACCGCGACAACGCTTCGCGCGTGGTGATGTCCGCCGGCTTCACGCCATCGAGAATCTTCGCGAAAGCGGGCGCCGCAGTCTGCGCCTGCATGATCTGTTTGGGCAACGCGGCGAGCAAATCGCGCTCGCGCTCGGCGGGGTCGCGCACTTCGAGTGCGTCGTAGAAATCCGTCAT
>JAQGMP010000151.1 GCA_028292285.1 Variovorax sp.
ATCCTGTGACCCAAGGGCCGGTGGCTGGCGATGGCAGGATTGCCGGCAAGGAGATCCTTGCCTACAACGACGACGGCTCGGGCACGAAGAACGTGGCGATGTTCGTGCAGATTCCCGACAACTTCGAACAAGGCATACGCCCCGGCCCGGGCGCCGGGCGTCAGTGCAGCGCGATTCACCAAGGAGAACACAACGATCATCCTTGTGGGCCGCTCTTCGGGCGGCGGCGGGGCCATCAAGGGCGCTGAAGCGGACACCGAGGGGTACTTCGATGGCGTCGTAGTGTTCGAGCCCGCGATCAACCCGGTCGCGAACCCGAAGGTCCGCGTACAGCGCGGCGGCATGACCTATCAAAGCGCTGGCAAGTCAATCAATGACTATTTCGCCATGATCGCGGTCTACATGCCGTGCGCGGGCAGGGCGGACCCCACCTGGCCAGGCCATGCCAATTTGGTCAACGGCGACAACCTGTGCGCGTCCTTGCGCGAAAAGGGTCTGGTGACCGGCAACACGGTCGCCGAACAGGCGAGAGACGCCACGCGAATCCTTGTGCAATACGGCTTCGATCCTGAGAGTCTCTGGGAATTTCCCACTAATGGCGCTGCCGATCCGTTGCCCTCGATGCACGCCATTGCCAACGCCTATCTGCAGACCGGCGTGGAGCGCGTGCTTTGCGACATGACAGTGGCCTTGACCCTGGATGCACAGGGTCAGGCTTCCAAGCCGTCGCCCACCCAGCTGGCCCAGATGTGGGTCACGACAGGGACTTATGCGCCGCAACTTCTCTACGAAAAATCTGTCGGGGGGCCTGTCGCGTTCCTGCGCGGAGTTTCGCCGAGCACGGGTCGAGCGGACTACAGCCTGGATGCCAAGCTGTGCATGCAGGCCCTAAAGGCTGGAAGTTTGCAAGAGTCGGCAAAATACCGCGCCGGCGAACTGGCCGCAGGGAACAGCGGTGACCTGCACGGCAAGCCAACCATCATCATGCATGGCCGCGAGGACTCCCGTGTTCCCGCGACATTGACGTCCCGCATGTACTTGGGCCTGAACTCCGTTGTGGAGGGCGATAACTCCAGGCTGCATTACTACGAAGTGACCAACGTGGCGCATGTTGGCGGCACGCCGTCCCGCCTGATCCCGCAGGCGTACTACGCGTATCACGGCTTGGACTGGATGTGGAATCACCTGAAGAATGGCAAGCCTCTGCCGCCCAGCCAGGTCATTCGAACGACACCGCGGGGGACGAATGTTGACGGCACGGTGCGAGACGTGGCGCTCTCCAACGTGCCTTCTCCACTGCAGACACCGAACGCAGCAAACGCAATTGCCGTCAGCGATGGCGTCGTGCTGATTCCCGATTGATGCTTCTCCTGGCGTCGAGTAGCGCCATCGAGCAGCGAAGGACAGAATGGTTTTCACCAGGAAGGCGCGGAGTGAAGGTGGTCATCATTCGCTCGCTAAAAGCTTGCAGAGGAGGAATCTGAGACGGCGTGAAGCCGGGCCTGTAGAAATGTGCCGGAAAGCCGGGGCCTCGAATTGGCAATGGCAGCGCGGGCAGGGGCGCGGGCACGGGCCTTTGACGATGCTCGTGACAGCGCCGGCCGAGGCCATCGCACCGGTACTTGGCTGCCTCGGCCCTGTCACGACCGCCCCCGGCGCGGCGCGGAAAGGTTGGCGCCGCCGTCCGGGAACGGCGAAGGGGCGGGACATATTCCTACAGGTCCCGCATTCTATTGGGCTGTACGTTATCAAACCGTCAGACTCAAGGAACCCCGATGAATCAATTTGTCCGCCCTATCGCGAAGTCCGCGCTTGTGCCCGATCCGAACGCGCGCAAGGATGTACCCGACAACGACCTTGAAGAGGCAGAGCCCGTCACCGGCGAGAACGCCGCAGGCTTCCTGAAGAACGTCATTGATTCGCCAGCAGAGGAATAGCTTCATGCGCCTCTCACATCTCGCACTGACCGTGATCGAGGATCCCGACCACGAGGGTGCATACCACTGGCTCCTGCTGCAGCCGGCGGGCGACGGCGAAATCCAGGAACATTCGGCTTCGGACAGCAGTTTTCCGACAGCACACGACGCGTTTCAAGCGGGCGCTGTCTGTTGGGCGGCAGGCATGAACCGAGAAGATGAAGACGCGGACCCCGTCGGCGACAACGTGGGACCCTGACTGCACTAGGAAAATCGACATGCCTACCCCAGACAAACTAAACGAAGCCTTCGAAGCCTGGCACCGCGCGGGAGACGAACACGTCGAAATGATGCGTGCCGTTACTGATGGCCAACCCCTCAACAGTGAAGCCATGACTCAGCTCGTTGGAAAGATCGACGCGCTCCACGCAACCTGGATGGAGATGGTGATGCGACGAGACGAAGGCGGGTAGTAGGCGCACAAAGAGTCGCCCTTGCCCGGCTGCGCTGCGAGTCCGGGGTTCGGTGGACTTAACCAGGACCGGCCCGCCGTAGGCCCCTATAAACGCCGGCCCCGCTGAGAGGTGAATTCGGCGTCATGTGACCGCTCCATCGAGCGAAAGGATGCGATTGTGTGCGCCGGCACGTGCCCACAAAAAGCTTCCAGACGCCTCTCGCTATTCGCAGGGCCGCTGACCCAGCGCCTCGATGGCGGTAAGCCATTGGTGCGCTAACCCGCTCGCGGGCCGCAGCGAGAGAACACGGCGCATGCAAGCGGACGATTCCCTGTCCCGGCCCAGATGTAATTCCGCCATGCCCTGTATGAAGAACGTTTGTGCCTGTACGGCCTCGTCGTCCACTGCGGCGGCCAGCGCCGTCGCACGTGGTCGGCCGTGCGCTCCGGGTGGCCTAACTCCATCTCTATGACCCCCATTCGCAGCCGCGCACGGACCAATGCTGGATCGCGCCGCAAGGCCGCACGAGACCCCAAGTAGGCCTGACGTGCCGGCCTTCGAACCTCTGTCACGTTGTTCGCCGCGACGAGCGATTGTCAGGCCGCGCCCAGCCGCGCGTCCGCCGGCCAAGCGATGATCGGGATTCATCCTTCATGCGGTTCGCTCGAAATCCTGAGTCAGCCGGGACCGTCGCTGGCAGCTGCCAAGAGCGGTACCACTAAATCGCTTATCGGCGTCGGAATGCCACGAGCTCGTCCACGCCGCTGTATGACCCCGTTGCGGCTGTCCCACTCGAGTGGTTGACCAACCTGCCTGTCAGCGAGAATGGAAGTACCCATGTCAGCCGCGGCCCGTTGGAATCCATCGAGAATTTCCCGAGGTACTTCGTCGGACAGTGTTGCGCCCTCTGCACGGGCAACAACTAGGGATTCGCGCAAGTAAGCAAGCGACAGTTGGGCGACATCGGCGCGCGAAAACATGCCGGACCGGCGGCCCGTCAGAACCATCAAGCCCGCAAGGGCGTTCTGTAGAAGCTTACGCCATGCGACGGACGTAAAGTCAGCCGCCACTTCAACCGACAAGCGCGTGTCGCGCAGAGCCGAGAGGACCAGGCCGGTCGATGGCGTGTCCGGCACCGTGATACGCGGCTTTGCGCGAAGCCACACGGTGCCATCCGGCTCACGCTGAGCTGGAAACCACACCACGGAAGGCAAGACTGCGCAGCCGGACACGTAGCGGTCGAAGAGCGCTACCTGGTCGAGCCCGTTTTGCAATACGCAGACGACCGTCTTCGCGCTGCACAGGACAGAGAGCCACGACGCAGCGGCCTCGACCTGTGTCGACTTGATCGCAACAAAGAGCAAGTCGACGGTGTCCTCGATAGCCGCCGGGTTGGTCTGCACGGGTCCGGGCACAACAATGCGTCCGCCGTCAAAGCGCAGTTTCAGATGGTCGTGCGCGGAGCGGCCGCAAATTGTGGCGGGGCGCCCGACCTCATAGAGCGATGCTGCGACGGTCGTGCCGATGGCTCCAGGACCTAGAAGCGCGACTCTCGGGAAGTTGGAGATTGTTTTGGCCATGATTTGTTCAGGGGACGTGTGTGTTGGACATCGCCAAGCTCCGGCCTTACAGCGCACGCCGGAGCGAGCGCGGTAGTCAGACGGATGTTCAACCGCGGTCCGCGGGGACTTGTTGTCACCTTTGGGCTCATGCTTGCTGCAAGGGGTCCGATCCGGATGGCCTGATCGGCTCTACTGCTGCGGTCTTTCGCTGGCCGGAAGATGGGCACGCAACGCAACAGCGAGCGGGAAAATCGCCATGGCAGTCAACGCGGCCACGACCGTCGCACCGGGCACGCCGATGTGGTCGCCAAGAAAGCCATAGATCACCGGCGCAATGGCGCCGGCCCCGATGGTGCCGGTGTAGAAAAGCGCAAAGGCACGTTCGGTACCCTCGGCAGGCGCCAGCTCAGGCACGGTTCCATACAGCACGGACGAGGTGCCATTGAGCATCAAGCCCAGCAACGGCAGCAGCACCATGGTGAGCAACAGCGGGGTGAAGGTAACCGCGATGATCAGGAGCGCTGTGGCGCCTTCAGTGGTCAGCACAGTGCCGGTCACTCCCATGCGCGCACCGAGCCAGCCGCAGGCGAACTTGCCGGCAGCGCCGCCGAGGAAAACCAACGCGAGGGCAGTTCCCACCATGGGTGAGGAGGCGCCTTTCTGGATCATCAGGAAAGGCAGGAAGGTCAGCAGGCCCATGCGTACACCAGTGTCGAGGATGCCAACGGCCAGCAGCAGCCGGAAGCCCGCCCCCGTCGTGCGCTGACTCACCATCGGCTGCTGTTCGCGCGCGGGCGCCTTGCGAGGCACCGATGGCAGGAATAACGCGATCGCTGCGGCGACCATGCAGCCCAGTGCTGCCAGAACCCAGAGCGCATGGCGCCACGGCATGAAGGTGACCAGCAATGAGAGGGCAGCTGGCAGCGCAGCCTTTCCGAGGTCCCCGGAGAAGTTATAGATGCTCAGGGGACCGCGGGCATTTCGGCCATACACGCGAGACACAGCGCCCGACGCCAACGGGTGCTGGGTGCTGGAGCCGCTTCCCGAAAGTGCCAGCGCCACGCACAGGCCGAGCAGACTGCCCAACAATCCCGCCAGTGCATAGCCCAATGCGGCCAGCAAAGTGCCCAATGCGAGCGTTGCACGACTGCCCAGCCGATCGGCCACTCGTCCGGCAGGAAGTTGCAGGCAGGCCATGGTGCCCGCATAGATGCCGCGCAGCATGGCCAGCGCGCCATAGCTCAGCCCGAAGTCCGCCTGCCACACAGGGAGCAAGACATAGATCATGTCCGTGTAGCCGTCGTGAAGCGCATGCGCCACGCACGACAGCCAGAGTACACGGGAGGGCGCCGGGGGAGCAGGTCCTTCATCGCGCTTGGATCGCCCAAGTGGCACCAGGACCGGAATATTCCTCATGCGCCGACTTTATGCCGGGCGATGTTCGCCTCCATGGACGAAAATTTGCCCGACCCGAGAAAAAAAGTCACGCATGACCATCGATCCACATCCGCCCGCAAATCTCGACAAGCTGCCTCCGTTGAATGCCCTGCGCAGTTTCCAGGCCGTCGCCCGGCGGGGCAGCTTCGCCGGCGCCGCAGCCGATCTGCACGTCACCCACTGGGCCGTCGGCAAGCAGATCAAGTTGTTGGAAGACTGGTTCGGCGTGCCGCTGTTCGAGCGTCGGGCGCGCGGCGCTGTGCTGACAGACGACGGCGCCGTATTGCTGAACGACGTGAGCATCGCTTTCGAGCGCCTTGCCAGCGGGACCGCGCGGCTGCGTCAGGAACCGGTAGCCCGCCGCGTCGCAGGCATCGTTCGCGTGAACGTCCTGGCGAGCTTTGCGTTGAGCTGGCTGCTGCCACGCCTGGCGGACTTCGAGACGTTGCACTCCGAAATCGAGGTGCGTGTATCGACCACCTCCCGAAAGCTTCGCTACATCGCCGATGCCTTCGACGTCGGCGTGCGCTCCGGGCATGAAGAGGGTGTCGGGCTTGTCTCGCGCGCCTTCCTGGCGGACGTGCGCTTGCCTGCTTGCAGTCCGGCGCTGCTGCGCCAGCACCCGGTTCAAAGCGCAGCGGATCTGCGGCATCACACCTTGCTGCATTCCGCGAGTACGCGCACAGCCTGGTCGCAATGGTTGCGAAAGGCCTGCGTGCACGACCTGCGACCGGCCCGTCACGTCGAGCTCGACCACGCTTATCTTCAGCAGGCAGCTGCCGTCGAAGGACTGGGGGTGACGCTCGCATCGCTGCCATTGATTGCGCGCGACCTGGCCGCAGGTCGGTTGGTGTGCCCGATAAAAGAGCCAGCCTGGCGCGCGCCGGACTACACGCTGGTGATCAATCCCGATCGCCAAAGCAATGACGCGGTGGTGGCCTTTGCGAGATGGATCACAGCAAGAGCGACCGCCGATCATGGACCGTTCGTGCCCGTTTGATCCGCGCGGCATGCAACAAGGCATCCTAAGTTAGCGTAGCTTGGCGCCCGGCGAGCTGTTTCGCCAGCTGATGCGCCTGCGCGCGCTCACCTTGGTGAGCCGTGTGCCGATCATCAACGCGACTAGCTTTTAGAAGCGAGAAGCGCGGCTTTCCGTCGAACAGTTCTCTGCAGGCAGTCCATGGGCGACCGGGCCGGGGCAGACTTCCTACGACGCCACAAACCCATTCCTCACAAGGAAAGCGGGAGTCGAGCCTCAAATTCGCGTTGTCGCCCGCGCCGTTGCGGGTCCAAACCCTGAAAGCTGCCATGAACGACTTCGATAAAACCCCGAACCAGATCGCCGGCGACGCCAAAGAAGTCGGTCAAGACGCAGCCAACACCGCCAGGGGCATCGCCTCAGGCTCTGCTCAACTTGGAAAGGACGCGGCAGACACGGCAACTAGCGTCGCAGCGGATGCCAAGCAAGTGGCTGGCGACGCCATCGACAGCGGTCGCGCTTATGCCAAAGACGCCGTGAATGCTGCCGGCAAGAAAATCGACGATGTGAAGTCGCAGTTTGACCAGAGCTGTGACTACGTCGTGAAGGCCATCAACGATGAGCCCGTCAAAGCGGTCTTGATCACGGCTGTGGTCAGCTCGTTGCTGACCGCACTGTTGGTTCTTGCGCTTCGTAGCGACGAACGCTATTTCTGAGCGGGGCAAGGCCATGATTCATCCCATCTTCATGACGGTGCTGCGCCGTCCAGAGCTGCTTGCCAACCATTTGGCGAACTACGCTGAGCTCGTGAAGGGCGAACTGGCCGCCTTGGGGACCGCTTTGGCGGTTCGTGCCGCTGGAGCAGTCGTTGCCTTGGTAGCGGTGCTGCTGGCACTCGGCCTTACTGGCATCGCCGTCATGTTGGGCTTTCTGCATGGCGCTTTTCACTGGGTCCTGATCATCGTGCCGGGTGTCGCCTGGGTGCTGGCGGGCGTCGGGGCGGCTCTTGCCATGCGTTCCACCGTGAAAGGAGAAGTGGAGGGCCTCAAGGACGAAGTTCAGGCCGACTTCAACATGCTTCGCTTGATCAAGGAGGCTCGACATGATTGACACGGTAAAGCCAGTTACTGCCAAGGCAAAGCTGGCGCTTTCTCGGGCCGAGTTGCTCGCTGCCATGGGCTATGAGGAGCTGAAAGGCGAGGCGAGCGGCGCGGCAGCGCAAGTCGTCCAAATCTCAAAGCCGGAGAGCTCGTCTGCCGTATCGCATCTCGGCGCGAAGGTGAGCCATAGCGTGGTGGGCAGCTGGTGGCGCCGCAGCCGCCTCAGCAGCGTCGTCGAAATCAGTGAGCCGTTCCTCGAGGACTACGCCAGAAAGCATCCCGGAAAACTCGTGGCGTACGGGGCCGGCACAGGTGCGCTGCTTTGGATTTTGAAGCCTTGGCGGTTGTTGTCTGTGGCGACAGTGGTGGGCCTTTTGCTCAAGAGTTCAGACATCACCGGCATGGTGGCCGACATGGCGAGCAAGGCGCGGCGGCCAGCCGTTGAGACCTTTCCGCCTCTGCCTGGTAGCGAGCGGTCCCCACGGACGGCGCAGAACTGAATAGCTAGACCGCCACGCGACAGGTTGCTTTTCGGGCAAGCACAATGCGACTCCCGGACGATCCGGGCGTTTACTGGCGCATGGGCAAGAATGGAGCCTCCCCGGCGCCCCCTCGGGCAACCAATGTAGTCGACAACACGTCGCCAATAAGCTCTCTGCTATCAGCTGCTTCAGATATTGGATCTCCGGAGCAAAAAGTGCTTGAGTCCCCACCACGCCCAAAACGCCCTTGCTTCGGGCCAGCGCAGCGAGCTCCTCTGCTTCGGCCGAGCCATCGCCAAGTCGCCCTTCGCAATAGACATGCTTGCCCGCGCTCAGTGCCGCTTTGACGATGGCAAGGTGGTGCGGAACCGCTTAACTGCGACGGTCACTATGTCGATCTCCGGAGAGGCAACCAGTTCGGCCACACTACCGAACGCGCGCCCGGCCTCATTTCAGCAACCGCCATTTCCGCACTAGCTTTGCAGGTGTGTGCCACACCGACAATCTCATAGCGGTCGGCCAATGCAGACAGCGCCCGAACGTGTGCCCGCGCTGCCCAACTCCGCCCCGGCTGCAAGACGACAATGCCGACCCTTAGACGTTGTTCTCTGATGGTGTCGATTCCTTTTTGGCTGATGGGTGCAGAAGTAGCTGCAGGAGATGTCTAGGCTTTTGTGTTGATCTATTTTTAGGTTATTGTGCATTTTGATATTTAGGATATCTTGCTCCCAAGCTAGGCCGCTGCGCGGCTTGGCGGACACGCGGCTTTCGGTCGGCCACCCCTTGGATCGCTTTGAGGCGACCGGCTTCGCGCATCGACGTAGTGATAGTTGTCGCCGGTTTGCTTGTTGTCAGGACGCCCCAGGAACTGATCGACGGCATGAGGCACCGCGGCAGCACCTACAGATCACGCCGATCGGGACAGGGGCACTTGCAACGTGAACGTCACACGCCCGACGGCATCGTCGCATCCGTAAACCAGCGTCCCATGGTGGGCCCTTGCCACCCGTTTGGCGATGTACAGGCCCAGGCCCATCCCGCCCGGTTCTTCAGGTTGCTTTCGGCGCGCGGCTTGAACGGATCGAAGATGCGCCGAATGACGGCGCCGGGAATCGATGCGGCGGAGTTGGACACCGTGAGCAAGATCTCCGTTGCCTCCGCGCGCAGGGTGACGCCGATCTGCTCACCCGCCGTGCCGTGGTTACGGGCATTGCCGACCATGTTGCTGAAGACCTGTGCGATACGGTCTCCGTCGCATGGCGCCATGAGCGACTCGGGTGCTGGGAGCTCAATAACGAGCGCACGCACCATCGTCGTCAGATCGACCGGTGCGAACTGCAGGCCGAGCCGGAGCCCACCCTGCAGACGGCTGACATCCGGCACCTGCGTGTTAAGCCGCTGCATGCGGCCGGTCGATTTCGTGATGCGCTGGCCCCAGGCGCGCATCGGCACTGCGCACCATGAGCTGCCCGACCATGCTGATCGTCTGCAACGGATCGCGCAGATCGTGACCGAGCATGGCCAGCAGTCGCGTGCGTGCAGCCTCGATCTCGCCAGAGCGCATCGCCGTGGCGCGGCTCAGGACCGGCGCGTCATGCACATCGGCGATCAGGCGCAAAGTGTTGATCGTGTAGAGGCGCCTGGCCTGTACCGGAATGTCCGAAGCCGGAAATCGCATGCCGATGAAAGGGTGCAGTGTGTCGACCCTGGCCTCCGCCACGACCTCGCCACTGTCGTCGGAATGGAATCGAATAGGCCATGACACGGTCGAATCCTGTCTCTGGCAGCAAATCAATCGCGTTGGCGCTGCGGTGTGTCAGCGTGCCGTCGAGGTCGAAAGCAAGCAGTACGCATGCGGCTGGATGAAGCCAGGAATGTGAATCGGCTCCTGGGCGCAGTTGGCAAGGTCGACGTTCGCCAGCGTCACTGGAGCGGTCAACGCTTCAGCTCCCACCACTCGATGAAGTGCATCGCGCACAAAAGCGCATTGAATTGATTGGTATACGGCGCCCTCCTCAGGGCAGAGCGGGCGTCATGCGCGCCCAACATATCCTCCTATTGTGTGCACTACCTCACATAGCAGGGCATCATTTAGCAGTCCAGCGCCGCTGCCGCTGGGAATCGCTCTAGGCAGGTGTTTCTTGTCGAAGGTAGGCGAAGAACTCGTCCAGCTGCGTCGATTTGTCAAAGATGGCGTTGGCCCCCAAGGCGCTGCAGCGGGTGCGCATCGCATCGGTGCAGTAGTTCGTCAGCACAATCGCGCGCTGATCTGTGCGCCGTTGCCGCACCGCCGACAGCACTCCCAAGCCGTTGCCCTGCTTGTAGAACAGGTCAATGACCGCGTCGTCCCAAGCATGGCCGAGATCCAAAAACCAAGCCACGGCATCGGCTTCGTTCTCGGCGAAACCCACGACGTGGGCATCGCCCAGTTCGGTCATGCTCGGCATCAGCTCATCCCGAATGAGCTGGATGTCTTCTACGAGAAAGGTAGCCCGGCTCATTGAAACGCTGTCATGTGTGCAGCCTACGGGAACTTCACCGCCTTCGTTGCACTTTCAGATGAGCGGAGGGCGTCGCTTGCCCATCGCCGCGGAAGCGCGGCGCTGCAGCCGCACGCTGAACGATGGTTTCTGAGTACGGATGACTTCATTCGTCGGATCCGGCCGGCCTCGAAGCCAGAAACCTGTGAATGCTACGCCGTGGTGCAAGACGAATACGACAGCCTGACAGCCCGCTTCCCGCGCTGCAGGCCGTGAAATAGTGGATCGGAATTGTTGGGCATTGCCCTGCGCAGGGGACTGACAGGCAGCGTCTTGCGACGATCGCGGTACGAGGCACCCATGAACAAACAGTATTGGATTGAGCAGATTCGCCAGCACGCAGCGGCCGACAGGGCGAGCGCTGCGCAGATGGCCGTGGCCAAGCTGCCTAAAGCGCATGACGACAACCAACCAACTCTCGGCCGCCCGCGAATAGCGCTCGATGAGCCGGACGCAACCCGAGCATGGTGCCAGTGTCTTGGTTGTACTGAAGCGGAACTCCGAACCGCCGTCAAAGCTGTGGGCACGTCGTTGGCGAAGGTACGGGCTCA
>JAQGMP010000164.1 GCA_028292285.1 Variovorax sp.
CCGTTCGACAAGGTCTGCTACATCGGCTGCGGCGTGACCACCGGCATCGGCGCGGTGATCTTCACGGCCAAGGTCGAAGCCGGTGCCAATGTGGTGGTGTTCGGCCTGGGCGGCATCGGCCTGAACGTGATCCAGGGCGCCAGGATGGTCGGCGCCGACAAGATCATCGGCGTGGACCTGAACCCCGAGCGTGAGGCGATGGCCCGCAAGTTCGGCATGACGCACTTCATCAACCCGAAGGACACGCCCAACGTGGTCGATGCGATCGTGCAGCTGACCGATGGGGGCGCCGATTACAGCTTCGAGTGCATCGGCAACACGAAGGTCATGCGGCAAGCGCTCGAATGCACGCACAAAGGCTGGGGCCGCAGCATCATCATCGGCGTCGCCGAAGCGGGTGCGGAAATCTCGACGCGCCCATTCCAGCTGGTGACCGGGCGCAAGTGGGAAGGCTCGGCCTTCGGCGGTGCACGTGGCCGCACCGACGTGCCGAAGATCGTCGACTGGTACATGGAAAACAAGATCAACATCGACGATCTGATCACCCACACCATGCCGCTGGAAGACATCAACAAGGGGTTCGAGTTGATGAAGAGCGGGGAGTCGATCCGGGGTGTGGTTCTGTACTGAGGCTGCGTTGGAATGAACGCCTGTTTGTCGACTCGATCAGCATGCGGAAACACTCTGCGCCGGGGCGCTCAACACCACATGGCCGTACCCGTGCCGAGGGCGCTGGGTGGTCCCCGCAGCGAAGCAAAGGAGGAGGCGAAGCCGGGGGACATGAGCGGAGGGGACTACCCAGTGGCCTCGGCACAAGCCAACGAAATACCTGAACCCACTGAACGGAGAGAACCGAAGTGACCCAACCCATGCAACCGCTAAAACACATCGAAGCCGGCGTACTCGACATCGCCTATTTCGAAACAGGCCCCGCCGACGGACCGCCGGTGTTCCTGATGCACGGTTTTCCGTACGACATTCATAGCTATGAAGAGGTCGCGCCAATGCTCGCAGCCGAGGGCTGCCGCGTCATCGTGCCTTACCTGCGCGGCTATGGCGAGACACGCTTCCTCGACGCTGCGACACCCCGTTCGGGTGAACAGGCCGCGCTCGGTGCCGACCTGTTGGCGCTGATGGATGCGCTGCACATTCCGCGCGCCGTGCTGGCCGGCTACGACTGGGGCGGCCGGGCTGCGTGCGTGGTCGCGGCGCTGTGGCCCGAACGTTGCGCCGGGCTGGTCTCGCTCAACAGCTACAACATCCAGAACATCGCCACGGGCATGAAGCCCTCGAAGGCAGAAGAAGAACATCGGCTCTGGTATCAGTATTATTTTCACAGCGAGCGCGGCCGGGCCGGGCTGGACAAAGACCGCCGCGGCATCACACGGCTGCTGTGGAAGCTCTGGTCGCCGACCTGGGCCTTCGATGAGGCGACCTTCGAGCGGAGCGCCGCTGCCTTCGACCATCCTGATTTCGTCGACGTCGTGATCCAGTCATACCGGCATCGCTTCGGCCTGGCGCCCGGCGACCCGGCGTACCAGACCATCGAGCGCCAGCTGGCGGCGCAGCCGGCGATTGCCGTGCCGACCATCACCTTCGACGGCATCGACGACGGCGTGCGCGAGCCGGCGGATGCCGCTGCCCATGCCGCCAAATTCATTGGGCCGCGCTCGCATCGCCTGGTGCCCGGCGTCGGCCACAACCTGCCGCAGGAAGCGCCGCGCGTGTTCGCCGATGCGGTGCTCGAACTGGTACCGAATCTGCTATCCACTCTCCATTCATGAACGACTCACCCCACGGCGCGTCGTCACTGCGCACCTTGTCCGAACACCACTGCTTCGGCGGCATGCAGCGCTTCCATGAACACGCTTCGACCGCGATCGGCTTGCCGATGCGCTTTTCGATTTTCGTGCCGCCGCAGGCCAAGCACGGCAAGGTGCCGGCCGTGATGTACCTCGCGGGGCTGACCTGCAATGAAGAGACGTTCATGGTCAAGGCCGGCGCGCAACGCATGGCGGCCGAACTCGGCATCGCTCTGATCGCGCCCGACACCAGCCCGCGCGGCGCCGATGCGAAAGGGCCGGACGGCGTCGACCTCGCTACGGCGAGCTGGGATTTCGGCGTCGGTGCCGGCTTCTACCTCGATGCGACCGAAGCGCCGTGGTCGACCCATTGGCGCATGGAGAGCTACCTCATCGACGAGTTGCTTCCACTCGTCGGCACGACGCAGCCGATCGACCTCGACCGCATCGGCATCTTCGGCCACTCGATGGGCGGCCATGGTGCGCTGACGCTGGCGCTGCGGCATCCGGGCGTGTTCAAGTCGCTGTCGGCGCTGGCGCCGATCTGCGCGCCGAGCCGCTGCCCGTGGGGCGAAAAAGCGTTTACCGGCTACCTGGGCGGCAACCGCGAGGCCTGGGCGTCGCACGACGCGACGGAACTGATGGAGGCCGTGTCGAACGCAAAAGGAACGGCGCCGTACCCGCAAGGCATCCTGATCGACCTGGGGCTGGCCGACAAATTCCTGGCCGAGCAGTTGCACCCGCATCTCTTCGAGGCCGCGTGCGCGGATGCGGGACAGCCGCTCGAATTGCGGCGGCACGAAGGCTACGACCACGGCTACTACTTCATCCAGAGCTTCGTCGAAGACCACCTCGTGCACCACACACGCAGCCTGCAGCCCTGAGCGGACAGTGCTCTGAAGCAGCCGATGTCCACCTCCGAGACGCCCACCCTTCACGTTCGGCCGCGCGACTACGCGCCGGGCGAAAACGCACTGCTCGCCGGCATCTGGCGGCGCGCGTGGATCTCGGCGCAAGGCGGCGAGAAAACGGTGGCGCCCATCGGCCTGTGGCTGTCGCGGGTGCAGGGCGAATTCGTGCCGCCGGCCGATGTGCTGCTGGCCGAGCGCGAGGAGCAAATCCTCGGGTTCATGGTGCTGCTGACGCAGCGCAGCTACGTCGCGCAACTGTTCGTCGAACCGCACCTGCAAGGCGAAGGATTGGGCCGATCGCTGCTCGACGAGGCGTGCCTGCGCATGCCGACGGGCTGGCGGCTGCACGTGGCCACCGCCAACATCGCGGCGCAACGTTTCTACGAGCGCTACGGGCTGGAACGCGGCGTGGTCGACCGGCATCCGTCCAACGGCCGCGAGCGCGTGGCGTATCACTGGGTGCCGCGCCTTGGTCGTTCGATGACCCGGCCATGAACCTGACATGAGCGACCTCGCCGACAGCCTGCCCGAGGTCTTCCAAGACCGCGACGAAGCGGCGCGCCGGGGCCGGCTCGCATGGGAGGCCGCCGTACGATCGGGCAAGCCGCCCACAAAGAAAAAGAAAGCACCCGCCCGTTGACCGATGCCCAGCACCCTCCCGTTTCGCCACTTTCCGACCTGCCGGAGCGCGAACAGATCGCCCTGCTCGCGCCTTTCGACGGGCTCGACCTGCAAGACATCGTCGTCGTGGAAACGGTCGACGATGCAGCACGCGCCGCGGCGGAGTTGCTCGCCGCCGGCATCGTCGGCTTCGACACCGAATCGAAACCGACCTTCGCCAAGAATGAGGTCAACACGGGCCCGCACCTCGTCCAGTTCTCGACGATGACGACGGCCTATCTGTTCCAGTTGCACCGCACCGACTGCGTTCCGACAGTGCAGATGCTCATCGCATCGACCGCGCTGCTGAAGGTCGGTTTCGGCCTGTCGACCGACCTCACGCTGATCCGCAATCGCCTGGACGTCGAACCGCGCGCGGTGTTCGACATCGACAACGAATTCCGTCGCCGCGGCTATCGCAAATCGGTCGGCGTGAAGACGGCCGTCGCGCTGGTGTTCGATCGCCGCTTCATGAAGTCGCGCAAGGCGACGACGTCGAACTGGGCCAACAAGCAGCTGACCGATGCACAGGTGCGCTACGCCGCGAACGATGCCTATGCATCGATCCGCGTGTACGACGCACTGGGCTTGAGAAAGCCCGCGTAGCGGCATCAGCCCATCGAAGGCTGGCCGTTCGACGCCATCAACCCACCATCGACCGGCAACGCGACACCCGACACGAAGCTGGCGTCGTCGCTGGCCAGAAACGCGACCACCGCGGCGATCTCCGATGGCTCGGCGCCGCGCCCGAGCGGGATGCGCTCCTTGAACTTCGCCATGAGCTTCGCGTCCTTCTTCATTTCCGCCGTCATCGGCGTGAAGGTGAGGCTCGGGCACACCGCGTTGACGCGCACGCCATCGGCACCGGCATCGAGCGCGATCGACTTCGTGAGGTTGACGATGGCGCCCTTCGACGCGTTGTAGAAGCCCATCGCCCAGTCACCGCCCAGCCCCGACACCGAGCCGGTGTTGACGATGCAGCCTTTCGTCTTGACCAGGTGCGGCATGGCGGCGCGGCAGCCGTGGAATACGCCGCCGACGTTGGTCGACATGATCTTGTCCCAGTCTTCCAGTGACGGCTCGGTGATCTTGCCGTCGACCGCGATGCCCGCGTTGTTGAAGATGACATGCAGCTTGCCGAAGCGCTCGATGGTGGCGTCGACCATCGCCTGCACCTGATCGAATTTCGACACGTCGGTCTGCTGCACGAGGGTGCGTTCGGGCGGCAGCTCCTTCGCGACCTTCTGCAGCATGTCGAGCTTGTCGCCCGCGAGGACGACGTTGGCGCCCTCCTCCGAAAAGCGGCGCGCCGTGGCCTCGCCGATGCCTGAACCGGCGCCGGTGACGATGACGGTGCGATCGATAAAGCGTTGCATGGAAATGTGCTCCTTGAAGTGAAGACCAATGAGGGCCTGTGAAAACGCGAGTGATGACAGGCGACAGGTCCACGAGCCTTGCGCAGAGCGCGAGCGGCACGTGTCAGCCATGTGCCATTGCGGCGGCGGCGCTGTCCGACAGCGCAGAGCACGATGGTTGTGCGCGCTTTCTGTGTGCGCGGCAAAATAGCCGGCCGAACATCCAACCGCCGGGCACCCGCCGTGCCCCGCATGAAAGACACCATGAGCAGCAACTCCACGGAAAGCAAGAAGAGCGACTTCGGATTGATCGGCCTGGCCGTGATGGGCCAGAACCTGGTGCTCAACGTCGAGAGCCGTGGCTTTCAGGTCAGCGTGTTCAACCGGACGACCGACAAGACCGACGA
>JAQGMP010000176.1 GCA_028292285.1 Variovorax sp.
GCGGCCGCACCACCAGCACGACGTTCCAGGTTCTCGCCAAGGAAATCGACGACTACCTTCGCATGCAGATGCCGGTGTGGCGCACCAAGTACCCCGGCGTCGAAACGATGAAGGTCGCGGTGATGGGTTGTATCGTCAACGGCCCCGGCGAGAGCAAGCACGCCGACATCGGCATCAGCCTGCCGGGCACGGGCGAAGCGCCGGCCGCGCCGGTGTTCATCGATGGTGAAAAGGCACTCACGCTGCGCGGCGACAACATCGCCAACGAGTTCCACCAGATCGTCGAGAACTACATCGAGAAGCGCTTCGGCACCCCGGTGCCCGAAACCGCCTGAGCCAAATGACCACTGAGATCCATGCCGCCGCGAAGAAGGCGGAAAAGCTCGTTGCCGTCAAGGGCATGAACGACATATTGCCGCCCGAATCGGCGCGCTGGGAGGCGCTCGAGCAGACGGTGCGCGAACTCATGGGACGCTATGCCTATCGCAACATCCGCACGCCGATCGTCGAGCCCACGGCGCTCTTCGTGCGCGGCACCGGCCAGACCACCGACATCGTCGAGAAGGAGATGTACTCCTTCGAAGACCGGCTCAACGGAGAGCAGCTCACCCTGCGCCCCGAAAACACGCCCGGCGTGGCGCGCGCGGCCATCGAACACAACCTGACGTACGACGGCGGCAAGCGCCTCTGGTACACCGGCCCGATGTTCCGGCACGAGCGGCCGCAGCGTGGCCGATACCGCCAGTTCTATCAGCTCGGTGCCGAAGCACTGGGCTTCTCGGGCCCTGAGGTCGATGCCGAATTGATGCTGCTGGCGCACCAGCTGTTCCAGACGCTCGGGTTGCGCAACATCCGCGTCGAGCTCAACAGCCTCGGTGTGCCCAGCGAACGACAGGCGCACCGTGCCGCGCTCATCACCCACTTCCAGCAAAACGCCGATCTGCTGGACGCCGATGCGCAGCGTCGCCTCGAAACCAACCCGCTGCGCATCCTCGACACCAAGAATCCGGCGATGCAGCCGCTGGTCGAGGCCGCGCCGCGCCTGCTGGACTACCTCGGCGACGCGTCGCGCCGGCATCTGGAAACCGTGCAGTCGCTGTTGACCGCCTGTGGCGTGGCCTGGACGATCAACCCGCGCCTGGTGCGCGGTCTGGACTACTACAGCCACACCGTGTTCGAGTTCATCACGTCCGAGCTGGGCGCGCAGGGAACCCTGTGTGGTGGCGGCCGCTACGACGGCCTGTTCGAGGTGCTGGGCGGCAAGCCGACGCCGGCCGTGGGCTGGGGCATGGGCCTCGAACGCGTGCTCGAACTGCTGAAGGAGCAGGCCGGTGCGACTGCACTGCCGGTGCCGGATGCCTACGCGGTGATTCCGGATGCAGTGGCGTTGACCCGGGCGATGCCGGTGCTGCAGCAACTGCGCGCCGCGGGCGTCAGCGTGCAGATGCATGCCGGCACGGCGGACGGCTTCGGCAGTTTCAAGTCGCAGTTCAAGAAGGCCGATGCCAGCGGTGCTGCCCACGCGCTGATCTTCGGTGCCGACGAGCTCGCCCGCGGCGAGGTCATGGTCAAGGCCTTGCGCGACCGCGGTAACGGTGGTGAAGGCGCTGAAGGCGGCGGTGCCCAGACCGCGCGCTCGCTCACCGAGGTGGCCGCCTGGGCCGCCACCCTACAATCCCGGGCTCCCTACATCTGACAGCGCATGGCAACTCCACTCGATCTCGAAGAACAGGAACAGCTCGACCAGCTCAAGCATTTCTGGAATACCTACGGCGGCCTCATCACATGGGTCGTGCTGCTCGCAGCCGGCGCATTCATGGCGTGGAACGGCTGGCAATACCTGCAGCGCAACAAGGCCGCGCAGGCGGCCGCGCTGTATGACGAGCTGGAGCGCGGTGCACAGGCCGGCGACACGGCGCGCATCGAACGTGCACTGGCCGACATGAAAGAGAAATTTGCCGGCACCGCCTACGCGCAGCAAGCGGGGCTGCTTGCAGCCAAGACCCTCCATGAAAAGGGCAAGGAAGACGCTTCGCGCGCCGCACTTGCGTGGGTCGCGGAGAAGGCGGTCGACCCTGGCTACCAGGCCATCGCCAAATTGCGCCTGTCGGCCGAGTTGCTCGACAGCAAGGCCTACGACGATGCGCTGAAACAGCTCTCCGGCAGCACACCGAAGGAATTCGAACCTCTGGTGGCCGACCGCAAGGGCGATATCTATCTGGCCCAGGGCAAACGCGAAGAAGCGAAGACCGAATACCGCAAGGCCTGGACCGGCTTCGAAGGCCGCGGCGACTACCGCCGCCTGATCGAAATCAAGCTGAATGCCGTCGGCGTCGATCCGAAGAGCCTGGCACCGACCATCACCGTTACCCCAGCCAAGACCACATCATGAATTTGAAGCGCTTTGTGCCCCTGACGCACGCTCTGCGAGCGGGTGCCGCGATCGTCTCCATCGCCGTGCTCGCCGCCTGCTCCGGTACCGCCAAGCCCAAGCCGGCCGAACTCCCGGCCAATGTCGCGGTGCTCGGCGTGCGCCAGGCCTGGACGGCGAAGTTGCCGGCCGTGACCTTCCCGCTCCAAACCGACGTCAGCGGCGACATGCTGGTCATGGCCGGTGCCGATGGCACCGTCGTCATGCTCGACGCACGCTCCGGCAAGGAAGCATGGCGCGGCAATGCGGGCGCACCGCTCACGGCCGGTGTCGGCAGCGACGGCACGATCGCGGCGGTCATCACCAAGAACAACGAACTGGTCGCACTCGAAAACGGCAAGGTGCTGTGGAAGCAGCGCCTGAGCGCCGAGTCGTACACGGCGCCGCTCGTTGCGGGTCGCCGGGTCTTCGTGCAGACCGCCGACCGCACCACCAGCGCGTGGGACGGCCAAAGCGGTCGCCGCCTCTGGTCGCAACAGCGCACCGCCGAAAACCTGGTACTGAAGAAACCCGGCGTGCTGGTCGCCGTCGGCGATACGCTGATCACTGGCGTGGGCGGGCGCCTTGTCGGCCTCAACCCAAACAACGGCTCGTCGCGCTGGGAAGCGCCCATCGCCGCGCCGCGCGGCACCAACGACGTGGAACGCCTGGTCGACCTGACGGGAACGGTAAGCCGGGTCGGCGACACGGTCTGCGCCCGTGCTTATTACGCCAGTGTCGGCTGCGTCGATTCGCAGCGCGGCACGTTGGTCTGGAGCAAGCCCGCTTCCGGCGCTGAGGGTCTCAGTGGCGACGACCGCTTCGTCTACGGCACGGAATCGAATGGCAACGTGATGGCCTGGCGCCGCGCCGATGGCGAACGCGGCTGGGTCAGCGAACGCCTGAAGTACCGCGACCTCACGGCGCCTCTTTCCGTCGGCCGCTCGGTCATCGTCGGCGACAGCACCGGCCTGGTCCATTTCCTGTCGCGCGAAGACGGTTCGCCGCTCAACCGCATGACCACCGATGGTTCGGCCATCGCGGCCACGCCGGTGCTCGCCGGCAACACGGTCGTCGTCGTCACCCGCAATGGCGGCGTGTACGGCTACCGGCCTGAATAAGTTTTGAAAGCCCGACTGTGAAACCCGTCATTGCTCTGGTCGGGCGTCCCAACGTCGGCAAATCGACCCTCTTCAACCGGCTGACGCAAACCCGCGACGCCATCGTCGCGGACTACGCCGGACTGACCCGCGACCGCCACTACGGCAACGGCCGACAGGGCAAGCACGAGTTCATCGTGATCGACACCGGCGGCTTCGAGCCCGACGCTGGCAGCGGCATCTTCAAGGAGATGGCCAAGCAGACGCGCCAAGCCGTGGCGGAGGCCGACGTGGTGGTGTTCGTGGTCGACGCGCGCGAAGGCATTTCAGCGCAAGACCATGACATCGCGAACGAATTGCGGCGCCTCGGCAAGCCGTGCGTGCTGGTGGCCAACAAGGCCGAAGGCATGCAGGACGGCACCAAGCTGGTCGATTTCTACGAGCTCGGGCTGGGCGACGTGCACGGCATTTCGGCCGCGCACGGGCAGGGCATTCGCGATCTGGTCGAGTTGGCGCTCGAGCCGCTGAACCTGGTCGACCCCGAAGACGACACCGACGAAGAAGACCCGAACAAGCCGATCAAGCTTGCGGTAGCGGGGCGGCCCAACGTTGGCAAGTCGACGCTGATCAACACCTGGCTGGGCGAAGAGCGGCTCGTCGCCTTCGATTTGCCGGGCACCACCCGCGATGCGATCACCGTGCCCTTCGAGCGCAACGGCCAGAAGTTCGAGTTGATCGACACGGCCGGCTTGCGCCGCAAGGGCAAGGTCTTCGAAGCCATCGAGAAGTTCTCGGTCGTGAAGACCTTGCAGGCCATCGAATCGGCCAACGTGGTGCTGCTATTGCTCGATGCGTCGCAGGGCGTGACCGATCAAGACGCGCACATCGCCGGCTACATCCTCGAAAGTGGGCGCGCGGTGGTCATCGCCATCAACAAGTGGGATGCGGTCGACAGCTACCAGCGCGAGCAGATTCAGCGCCAGATCGAAACGCGGCTGCCGTTTTTGAAGTTCGCGGCATTGCACTTCATCTCGGCCATCAAGCGCCAGGGCTTGGGCCCTGTCTGGCAATCGATTGCGCAGGCCCACAAGTCGGCAACGCGAAAAATGTCGACGCCGGTGCTCACGCGGCTGTTGCTGGAGGCCGTTCAATTCCAGTCGCCGCAGCGCGCCGGGATGTTCCGACCCAAGATGCGATACGCGCACCAAGGCGGCATGAATCCGCCCGTGATCGTGATCCACGGCAATTCGCTCGAGCACGTGACCGAAGCCTACAAGCGCTTTCTCGAAGGCCGCATCCGAAAAGAATTCGATTTGGTCGGCACGCCGATGCGCATCGAGTTCAAAACGTCGACGAACCCGTTTGCCGACAAAGATCGCAAGTAACCGATTGCGTGCCAAAGAGTGCGGATGACTCTCGGCAACCGTCTAAGTTCCGGATTTTGAGTGCCGTTATTTTCAGAGGGAATTGCGTGCCAATGCTGCAGCGCGGAAACCCTGTGTTAAGGTGACATTTCCAACAACAACTCTTGAACACGGAGAATATCGTGAGCAATAAAGGGCAGCTTCTTCAAGATCCCTTTCTGAACACCTTGCGTCGCGAGCACGTGCCGGTTTCGATCTATCTGGTCAACGGCATCAAGCTGCAAGGTCAGATCGAGTCGTTCGACCAGTATGTCGTTTTGCTTCGCAATACGGTGACGCAGATGGTCTACAAGCACGCTATATCCACCATCGTGCCGGGTCGCGCCGTCAATTTCTCGGCTGCCGAGAACGACGACGCTGCCGCTTGAACGGCGCGGCGGGCTTGCCTGCCGCGCTTTTCTCCTTATTTGAATCCGCTTGTCTGAACTGATTCCCCGCCAGGAAGGCGCCGCCGTTCTCGTCGGCGTGGACTTCGGGTTGCCGCATTTCGACGCAGAACTCGAGGAATTGGGTCTTCTCGCGCAAACCGCCGGCCTGACGCCCATTGCGCGGATCGTATGCAAGCGCAAGGCGCCCGACGCGGCGCTGTTCATCGGCAGCGGCAAAGCCGAAGAGATCAAGGAACTGGCCGAAATGCATCGCGCCAGCGAAGTCATCTTCGATCAGAGCCTGAGCCCGGCACAGCAGCGCAACCTCGAGCGCACGCTCGACATGGCGGTATACGACCGCACGTTCCTCATCCTTGAGATCTTCGCTCAGCGTGCCCGCTCGCACGAAGGCAAGCTGCAGGTCGAGCTCGCGCGCTTGCAATACCTCAGCACGCGTCTGGTCCGTCGCTGGTCTCACCTGGAGCGCCAAACGGGCGGCGCCGGTGTTCGCGGTGGTCCGGGTGAAAAGCAGATCGAACTCGACCGCCGGATGATCAGCGAATCGATCAAGCGCACGCGCGAGCGGCTGGCCAAGGTGCAAAAGCAGCGCGGCACGCAGCGCCGCCAACGCGAGCGACGCGAGACCTTCAATATCTCGCTGGTGGGCTATACCAATGCCGGCAAGTCGTCGCTCTTCAATGCGCTGGTCAAGGCGCGTGCCTATGCGGCAGACCAACTTTTCGCCACGCTCGACACGACCACTCGCTCGCTCTATCTCGGCGATGCGCGCCGCCAGGTTTCCATTTCCGACACCGTCGGATTCATTCGCGATCTGCCGCACGGGCTGGTCGATGCTTTCAAGGCGACGCTGCAGGAAGCCATCGATGCCGATCTGCTGCTGCATGTCGTCGACGCGTCGAATCCCCATTACCCCGAGCAAATGGCCGAGGTGCAAACGGTGCTGAAAGAGATCGGCGCCGACAGTGTTCCGCAATTGGTGGTGTTCAACAAGATCGACGCTCTTGAAAGCGGGCGACAACCGCTGCATCTGGTGGACGAGATGGAAATAGAGGGAACGCGGATTCCCAGAATTTTCCTGAGTGCGCACACGGGCGAAGGTGTGCCGGCGCTGCGGGCCGAACTGGCGCTGCGCTCCGGCTCTGTGTCCGATGCGGCCATGACCTTAGCGCCCGACGCTGAATTGCACGATGCTGCCAACTGATTGGGCACAATCCCGTCACTGACGAGAGAACAGAAGCGAATGAATGCAAAGCCAGTGTGGAGCCGGTTTCAGGGAATGTTCAACCTGAACGACGGAAAGTGGGGGCGAGGCGACGAGCCTTCGTCGAATGGCGAGCGCGCCGGTGCCAATCGGCCCGATGCCGATCCGCCCAGTTCACCCCCGCCACCGCCTTCGGGCCCTTCGAGCAATAACAACCGGCCGCGCGGCCAGGGCCCGAACCAGGGCCCGCCCGACCTCGACGAGCTGTGGCGCGACTTCAATCGCAAGCTCGGCGGCTTGTTCGGTGGCGGACGCGGCGGCGGTAGCGACAGCAACCGGCCGAGCGGCAACGGTGGCAATGGCGGCAGCGGCCCCGGCGGCTTTCGTCCCGACATGAAGAACGCCGGCTTCGGCCTTGGCCTGGTCGTCGCGGTTGCGGTGCTCATCTGGCTCGGCACCGGCTTTTTCATCGTGAACGAAGGCCAGCAGGCCGTCATCACCCAGTTCGGGCGCTACAAGGAAACCGTGGGCGCCGGCTTCAACTGGCGGCTGCCTTACCCGATCCAGCGCCATGAACTGGTCGTGACCTCGCAGATCCGTTCGGTCGACGTGGGCCGCGACAGCATCGTGCGTTCGACCGGCCTGCGCGAGTCGGCGATGCTGACCGAAGACGAAAACATCGTCGAAATCAAGTTCGCCGTGCAATACCGCCTGAGCGATGCACGGGCTTATTTGTTCGAGAGCAAGGCGCCTGCCGACACCGTCGTGCAGGTGGCTGAAACGGCCGTGCGCGAAGTCGTCGGCAAGATGAAGATGGATGCCGCGCTGGCCGAAGAGCGCGACCAGATTTCGCCACGCGTGCGTGCGCTGATGCAGACCATCCTCGACCGCTACAAGGTCGGTGTCGACGTGGTGGCGATCAACTTGCAGCAGGGCGGCGTGCGTCCGCCGGAGCAGGTGCAGGCGGCGTTCGACGACGTGCTCAAAGCCGGTCAGGAGCGCGAGCGTGCCAAGAACGAAGCGCAGGCCTATGCCAACGACGTGATCCCGCGCGCGACCGGTACCGCATCGCGCCTGAAAGAAGAATCCGAAGCCTACAAGGCGCGCATCGTTGCGCAGGCACAGGGCGATGCCGGCCGCTTCGGCGCCGTGCTCACCGAATACCAGAAGGCCCCGCAGGTCACCCGTGACCGCATGTACACCGACGCGATGCAGCAGATCTACAGCAACACGACCAAGGTCCTGGTCGACTCCAAATCGGGCTCCAACTTGCTCTATCTGCCGCTCGACAAACTGATGGCCCTGAGCGGCGCGAGCGCGGCGCCGGCACCTGCCGATGGCGCATCGCCGAATGTGGCCGGCACCGCCACGCCGCAGTCCTCGGTGATTCCGGTCATTCCCAATGGCGGCGAAGCCCGTGCGCGCGATGGTCGTTCGCGCGACCGCGACGTGCGTTGAGCCGGAGCATGAACATGAACAGAATCGGTTTCATCGCTTCCACCATCCTCGTGGTCCTCGTGCTGCTGAGCTCCACGCTTTTCGTGGTCGATCAGCGCCAGTTCGGCGTCGTCTACGCGCTCGGCCAGATCAAGCAAGTCATCACCGAGCCCGGCTTGAACTTCAAGCTGCCGCCGCCGTTCCAGAATGTCTCGTACCTCGACAAGCGTTTGTTGATGCTCTCGAGCCTCGAAACCGAACCGATGCTGACGGCTGAAAAGCAACGCGTCGTCATCGACTGGTACGTGCGCTGGCGCATCAGCAATGCATCGGAGTACATCCGCAACGTCGGCCTCGACGAGAACGCCGGTGCCGTGCAGCTGAACCGTGTGGTGCGCAACGCCTTTCAGGAGAACATCAACAAGCGCACCGTGCGCGACTTGATCTCGGTGCGCCGCGAAGCGCTGATGGCCGACGTGCAGCGTGAAGTGCTTGCCGTGGTCAAGGGCGCCAAGCCCTGGGGCGTCGATGTCGTCGACGTGCGCATCACCCGTGTCGATTACGTCGAAGCGATCACCGAGTCGGTGTACCGCCGCATGGAGGCCGAGCGCAAGCGCGTGGCCAACGAACTGCGCTCGACCGGTTTTGCCGAGGGTGAAAAGATCCGCGCCGATGCCGATCGCCAGCGCGAAGTCACGGTGGCCAATGCCTACCGCGATGCGCAGAAGATCAAGGGCGAGGGCGATGCACAAGCGGCCTCCGCGTACAGCGAATCGTTCGGCAAGGATCCGCAATTCGCGCAGTTCTATCGCAGCCTCGACGCGTACAAGCAGAGCTTCAACAAGAAGAGCGACGTGCTGGTGCTCGACCCGTCGTCCGACTTCTTCAGGGCGATGCAGAGTTCGGGCTCGAACACGGCGCCGGCGGCGCCGCGCCGCTGACGCTTCGTTGATTCCGGGCCCGTGTGAGCGCCGAAACATTCTGGAGCGCGCTGGCCCTGGTGCTGGTGCTCGAAGGCATCTTGCCTTTCGTGTCGCCGGGAGGCTGGCGGCGCGCCTTCAGCCAGCTGCTGCAGTTACGCGACGGCCAACTTCGCTTTTTCGGCCTCTGCAGCATCCTCATCGGGATCGTGCTGCTTTGGCTCGCAAGCTAGCCGACCGTCCAGTTCGGTCGGTCTGAACGCGGGGCGGTTTGCCCCAGCAATTAGAATTCCGGTTTAACCCACCCGTCATTTCTCATGTCCGCTTGGGTCCTCCCGGATCACATTGCCGATGTGCTGCCTTCCGAGG
>JAQGMP010000193.1 GCA_028292285.1 Variovorax sp.
ACCAGCGTATGGATTTCGTCGATGAACAGGATGATCGGCGTCGGCGAGCTTTGCACTTCGTCGATCACTTGCCGCAGGCGCTGCTCGAACTCGCCCTTCATGCTGGCACCGGCCTGCAGCAAGCCGATGTCGAGCGTCAGCAGCTTCACGTCCTTGAGCTGCGGTGGCACGTCGCCACGCGCGAGCCGTTGCGCGAAGCCTTCGACCACCGCCGTCTTGCCGACACCGGCCTCGCCTGTGAGCAGCGGATTGTTCTGGCGCCGGCGCATCAGGATGTCGACGATCTGGCGGATCTCTTCGTCGCGCCCGGTGACCGGATCCATCTCTCCCTTTTTCGCTTTCTCCGTGAGGTCGACAGCAAACTTTTTCAGCGCATCGCCCTTGCCCATCGCGGCAGGCGCCATCGCACCCGCGTCTTCGCCCGGCGCTCCGCTGCCCATGCCGGTGCCGTCTTGCGCGCGCATTTTCGATTCGGGTGAAGGGTCGCAAATCTTCGCGAAGTTATCGGCCAGGTCTTCGACCTTCACGCGCTCGAACTGCTTCGACAAATTGAAGAGCGGATTGCGCAGGCTCTGCGTCTTCAGCATGCCGATCAGGATGTAGCCGGTGCGCACCTGCGCCTCGCCGAACTGCAGCGTGGCATAGGTCCATGCGCGCTCGATCGCGTTCTCGATGTGCGGCGAGAAATCGCTGATGGCGGTGGCACCGCGCGGCAGCCGGTCGAGCGCCGCCGTCATGTCCTTGGCGATGACCGAGATGTCAAGCCCGTAATGCTGGATGACGCGATGCAGGTCGGAGTCTTGCGCCTGCAGCAGTTGCGCGAACCAGTGCTCCAGCTCGACGTACGGATTCCCGCGCATCTTGCAGAACACGGTGGCGCCTTCGATGGCTTTGTAGGCCAGCGAGTTGAGCTTGCCGAACAAGGCGGTGCGGCTGATTTCACTCATTGCATTTCTCCGTATGTTTTCAAGACGATTCGGCCAACGCGGGTTTGAAACTTCCGATGCGCACATCGGCCGCATCGCGCTCGCGCGAGCGTTGGCCGAGCCACGAGACCCAGCCGAGCCGCGGCGCATTGCCCTGCTGCCGGCCGAGCCGCGTCGGCGGCACCTGCTGCTTTTCAAGGATGAGTTCGGCATCCCATTCGAGTTCGTCGCCCAGCAGTTGCTGCATCCAGCGTTGCAGCACCGGTTGCGCCGTGCCGCTCGGCAAGAACACCTTGTATTGCGCGAGCGACAGCGGCCCGACATGCAGGCGCACGCGGTGCTGGCGGTCCCAGGCGCGCTGGCCCAGCATCGCGCCCAGGCCCATCGATCGCGAGACTTCGCCGCGGCCCAGGCGCGTGAGTTCGGCCGGAGGCAAGGCCATCCAGTGCCCGACCCAGCGCTCCAGCCGCACCGGCACGCCGAAATAGCTGCACAGCACCTGCTCCACGCTCTCCGCGTTGTGCACGCGGCGCGTCAGCCAGCCGGCGAAGTGCAGCCGGGCATCGTCGTGGATCTCGTCGCGGCCGTTGCGGGTCGCCGTGCCGGTGCCCACCAGTGCGCCCACCTGCAGCCGGAACGCGTCTTCGCCCGGACGGTCCAGCGCCACCGCCGGCCGCGACTGTGCCCACGCGCGATACAGGTGCAGCGAAAAACGGTGCGAGAAGGTGTCGAGAAACGCCATCCACGTCGGGTCGCCGTGGTTGATAAAGCGCTCGCGAATGAAGTCGCTCAGGTGCACCGGCAGCGGTCCGTTGGGGCCGATGTAGCCGAAGAAATGCTGACGCAGCCGCGGCACCGAAACATCGGTCGCCGGCTCGAAGCGGCTGAAGGTGGCTGGCGCGAACGACAGCGACGGCTCCTGCCCGACACGCACCGGCTCCGCGCTCGGCAGTAGCGCTCGGCCCCAGCGCGGGCTGGTTTGCGCCACGGCTTCGAGCCGGCGCATCAAGGCGTAGTAGTCGAAGGCCCACGGCTCGTGCGCGATCGATTGCAGGTGCGCACCGACGCGCGCCGTCACAGCACCGGTCGCGTCCCGCACATCGGCCTCCAGCGCATGAGTTCGCCCTTGCCGGCTACGGTGATCACGGTCTCGACGAAATGATTGACCTCCACATGGCGCGCGAAGTACTGCGCGAGCACGGCGCCGAAGAGAAACGCACTCTGTCCGTAGAAGGCGCTGCGGTCCACTTCGATGGTCACTTCGAGCCCGCGTCCGAAGGCGATCGGCCCGGCCATCGGCAGGCGCCGTGCCACCGGCTTCGACGACACCGACAGAAGTCCACGCACCTGAACCTGGCGCGCCTCGTCCGCATGCACGGCATACAGCATGAGCATCTCACGCACGGCCGCGGCGTTCTTCAGCGCATCGGCGCCGCTGAGCGACAGATAGTTGAGCGCGAGGTGATCGACCACGCGCCAGCCCAAGCCCTGGCTCACCACCGGCGACACCGGCCGCGAAGGGCCGCGCACCATGCGAATGCGCTGCACCGGAAAAGAGTCGACGCAATCGAAATCGTTGTCGCGCCCTTGCGGCAACAAGAGCGGCAGATCGCGGTTGGTCACCAGCGCGGTGACGGCGAGCTGGCGCAAGCTGGCGGCATACGGCGCTTCTTGCGGGTCGACCACCTGCATGTACAGCTCGGAGCCGATGTGGCTGCTGCGGTGCCCCTCGGTGCGCTGCTTGACCGACAGCGTGCGGGGCTCGCGGGTGGTCGTGTAGTAGGCCGGGTGACTGTGGCGGCTGCCATGGAACGCGGCGTAGAACGGATGAAAGACCAGTTCCTTGGCGCCATCCGCCGTGCCCGGCGCGCCATGGCCCACCGCTTCAGCGACCGAATGCACTTCGAAGTCTTGCGGCCGCGTGCGGTCGGGCACCAGATGGAATTCGCTGACGCCTTCGGTCACCGCGACGCGATCGAGCCGCTTGCTGAAAAGGTTGACCACCGGCACGCAATTGAGCAGCAGGTTGTCTGCGCTCACCAGTTTTTCCAGCAGCGCATCGCCGCGTGAAAAGAGCACCACGATCTCGACGGTGGCCGTGTTCATGCCGCGCAGTGCCGCCTGCAATCCGGCGATGCGTGCGAACTGAAAGCGCTGCGGAAACGCGAAGTACTCCTGCACCAGCCGGAAGCCGGAGAACCCGGTTGCCGTGGCCGGCAGCAGCGACTCGTCTTCGTCGAAGCCGACTGCGTGGATGGCGCTCGCGGGCAGCGTCCGTACGGCACCGGCCA
>JAQGMP010000211.1 GCA_028292285.1 Variovorax sp.
CTTGTACTGGCTGCGGCACAGGTCCAGCTGCCAGTCGGCGAGCAGGTGATCGGCGATGTCCTTGCCTTGAAGCAGAAGGCCATCGTCGGTTTCAAGCACCAGCTTCCCGTGCCGGCCGATGTACTTGAAGTGCGCCCTGGCGCCGCCCATGTCGCGCGCGCCGCCCGACACCTTGACCATGACCTCGGGCACGCGGCTGACCGTGCGCTTGATCTGATCGACCTGCGCTTGGCCGAGTCGCAACGTGCCACCTGGTCCCCGCCGCCCGTAGCTCACGATGTCCAGTTCCATATCGGCGGTGCGCGGCAGGGCGACGATCTGTCTAGGCATGGCCGGCCTCCCAGCTCATGAGGTTCGTGCGGACGACGGCAGCGACAAACTCGCGGACACTTTCGACCGTGGTACCGACGTCCATCAAGAGTTGCCGGTCGGCCGCTGCGAGGCTCTGAGCACCGGCCGAGGCGCCCACGAGCCGCAGCTGGCGTCCAAGCGCAGCGAGATGCCCTGCCACCGTCTTGAGATGGTCCAGCTCCGAGGGTGGCATCACCGGCACTTCTCGCACATGCGTGCGCACCAGCATGGCGAGGTAGCTCGAAGTCTTCATACGGCGCGCTGATGCTTTGGCGTCGGCCAGCGCGCGATCGCCGGGACGCAGCCGCAGAGTCACGCGGTCGTTGGCGCAGCCCTCTTCGGGCTCCACCGCTGCGTCGTTCGACGCGACTGAAGCAGTGTTCGACGCCAGCACCTGGTCGACGACGAGTGCGAGCAGTGCCGACTCCGTGAGTCCCTTCTGGGCGGCCAGCGCGGCGAATTGCGACTTAGTCGCAGACGAAGTGCGCGTGCCGAGAACGACGGTTCGAAGGGCGCTGGGCATGAAGAACGATGCAACGTTAACGATGTCTGACGCCAGTCTATCCTGCCCTCAATCCAAAGCAAGGACTCGGTGTTCGCCGCGCCTAACAGTTCAGCAAAAAGGGGGCACAAGCAATTCCACACACCGAGTAAGAACTGGACCCCCATCGCCAAAACCGAATGCAACTACCGACGAGAGAATGAAGACTCCCGCGATTACGGAACCGACACCTGGACTTGAAAACAGCACTCCGGTCTCATCCCCTTCAACAGACCCAAAGTGTTAGGCGCGGCGAACAAATTGCAGAAAATCTCTGCCAAAACGGACATCCAGACAGCAGACAAAGCCATCAGCCAAGTTACCTGAAGCCCCCCACAAGTTTCCGTGCTCGATCTCTACCAGTGTGATGAAAGCTGAGTGTTAGGCGCGGCGAACACTATTCAGACCTTCGAAGTTCACGGCGTATTCACGGACACCAGCGAGCGCCATTAAAAACGCTCGCCCGACGCACACCCGACGCACACCCGGATTCAGAACCATCGACTCAATGAATGCGCCGGTAGGTCAGCACGGCCCGCTCACCGCGCTCGCGCAAGGTCATCCGAAACGCGCTCCACGAGATGATCTCCAGATCCCAAGTCGCCGACTCGCTTGCGGAGGTGATCTGCAGCAGACACTTTGCAAGGGTCCAGCTTCCGCCTGAGACTTCCGGGCGGTCGTGCAGCCAGGAATTGAAGACCTGCTTCTCGTTTTCCCTTACGAGTTCCATCTGCTCGAACGGGCCGTTGCGAGATCGCCAGGCACCGAGCAGGTCGCGCTCGCTGGCGACGCAGGGCGCCGCGCCAGCGGTGGCCGAAAGCGCGAGCAGAGAAAGCCCCGGCGCGATGCGTCCTGCCGACCTCATGGAATGCCACCCAAATTTCATCATCGTTGCAGCATAGACGAACACAAAAGCCGACGGCTCGGTAGTCGGCTTTGAGTGGATGCGGTGAAAGCTAATCCGAGAGATTGCCGCCTTCCTTGTTCAAGGCGCTGATCACGTCCTCTGCCGTGGAGCGGCGCAGCGGCGACGGCAACCAGCGCGTGCCTTCCAGCTTGCATGCACAGTACGCCACGACCTCGTCCTTTCTCAGGCCCGCGGTCGCCGCTGCGGGATCAATGCCGCTCGCTTCCTTCTCCGCTTCCAGTGCTTTGGCCTTGCTCACCCTTTCGAAGTAGGAAGCAGGCGTTGCCACCCACCAGTCAGCCAAGTCGATGTCCAACGCCTCCACCAGCGCATCGCTGTGGTTGAAGCCGCGCGGCCTTGCCATGATGGCGTTCACACTGCGCGCCGTACAGTACGCCAGTAGTTCCAGCAGAGTGCTTTGTGGCTGCGCCAGCAGCCAGCGGAACAGAGCTGCCGGGGAACCCGGCAGCCGGTCGCCCCACTCCCTCTCCGCTGCGCACGGCCAGCGCTTGTAAACCGTGATCGAGGCGCCGGCGGTACCGGCCAAGGAGTAGGGACGAGACATGGTCCAACTGGCCAACGATGCGCACTCGGATAAATCCTTCAGTGGTCGCCCGAACTCCGCTGGGCGTTCTGGACGGGTGACCACACGGGTGCGCCCCAGCTGCCGCTCCTGACGTATCACGCAGGCATTGCCCGCATCGATGGCGGACTGGCTGCTCGGCAGTCGTCCCATGGCGAAGTCCATGACGAAGGGCTTTTCGGCAGCTTTATATTGATTGACCAAGGTCCAGAAGAAATGACCCGGAGCTCCCAAATTCGAAAGACGTGGAACTTGAAATGACGGCGACGCCCGGTCGCTCGCTTTATGCAAAGGGTGCCCGGGGGGATCCGGGAACGATCCTCATGATCGAGGACCTGTGGCTTCGATGCCAGGCTTCCAGCACGATCATCAAACCTCGCGGCGAGGAGCGCTTCCCTTGGGCGATTGCATCAGTCCGGCGCCAATAAGATGGTCGAACTCCAGCCGAACAGCCATGCTCAACTCCCGCATGGCGCGGCTTTTGGGCCGGCCGCGCAGAGCGGCAAGTTGCCGGACTGCCTCCAGACCCCTGATGCGGACGCCCTTTATCTTTCGGTCCTCGAGCTTTCCCAACAAAACGGAACGGGGGACGACTGCATAGCCATGGCCAGAGGCAACCAAGGCCCGGATCGCGGGTGAGCTCTCGACGAAAATGCTGACGTTGAGCTTTTCAGAATGGTGTGGCGCAACGCTCCGAATAAAATCCAACGTCACTGCAGGCATCATGAGTCTCAGGTCGGCGAGCGCACCGAAGGCGATGGACGGCTTGTCCAGCAGCGGGTCGCCTTCCTTGCCGACGAGGGTCATGTGCTCATTCGCGAGGGGCTCAAGGTCGAGGTAGTCACTTGTCTTCGGCCCCGTGACAACGGCAAGATCCACGGCCCCTGTTTGCAATCGGCTGACCGCATCGTTCCACAGCCCCTCGCTCAACTCCAGACGAACCTTCGGAAACTTCCCTAAAAAGCGGTCGACGAGCGGCTCGAAGAGAAGTTGGCCAATGCTGGATGGCGCCAACAAGCGCACCGTACCCATCAGGTCCTTGTTGTGCGCGAGAACCTCCGAACGGGCGTCCTCGAGCTGCGACAGGATGAATTGCGCGCGATCGAAAAGCACCTTGCCCGAGTCGCTCAGCGTCACGCCGCGCGAACCCCGGTCGAGCAGTTCGCCACCGAGCTCGTATTCCAGATCCTTGATGTGCCGGCTGAGCGCCGACTGCGCAACGTGGAGTGCGTCCGCCGCCGCGCTGAAGCTGCCTGTCTGCGCGATGCGAACGAAGTAACTGAGCTGACGAAGATTCACTTTGGCATCTCGAAAAGGCATCGATGAGTCGACAAATGGATATTTGCAATATACATGCCCCCGTTTCCAGAATGCTTCCATCAAAAACAACCGAACTATTCGGAGACAAACCATGCCGAGCTCATCGCCTGCTTCCACATCCGTCGTCGTCATCGGAGGAGGCCCAGTCGGCCTTGCGATGGGGCTGCTGCTTCATCGCCATCAGATCCACTGCGTGGTGGTCGAGAAAACCCCGGGTACCACCGACAACCCGAAATCCCGAGGCTGCTGGATCCGCACCATGGAGTTATTCCGGCAGTGGGGCATCGAGGACAAGATCCGCGCCCGGGGGCTCCCGGATTCGTCGGACGTCTTTGTCTTTGTCGAGAACATGTCAGGCCACGAATTCGGCCGCACGCGGCCCGAGCCTCGCGTCGATCAATCACCGGCCTGGAAGTGTCTGGTCGCGCAGGATGCCGTGGAAGAGGTGCTGCTCGAAGCGCTGCGCGACTCTCCCTACACCACGGTTTGCTATTCGACAGAGAGCATTCAAGTCGAGCAGGATGCGGATGGCGTCAGCGCCCAGGTTCGCTCAACC
The DNA here is from genome assembly GCA_028292285.1 of Variovorax sp. GTDB lineage: Bacteria > Pseudomonadota > Gammaproteobacteria > Burkholderiales > Burkholderiaceae_C > Variovorax. The sequence goes on from JAQGMP010000211.1 coordinate 4,259, forward strand.
GAGACCGGCGTAGTCCGGACCATCCGCGCAAAGTACGCCATCGCGTGCGATGGTGCCGGAAGCCAGACGCGCAGGCAGCTGGACATCCAGATGAAGGGTCCCGCCAACCTTGCCGTCATGGCGAACGACTACTGGCGTGCCGATCTGTCGAGCATCCCCATGACACGTGACGCTGCGGGCATTCGCGTGATTCCTAAAGATCCGGATGCGCCGTCGTCGATGATCCTCAACACCAACGGCCGCGACCGGTGGCTGATGGTGAGCCAGATCGGCATTCAAGAAGACGAGCGGCCGCATCCCTGGACCGACGAGGATGTCATTCAGATCGCGCGCGACCAGACCGGCATCGCAGACCTGGACGTCCAGATCATCAATCGGTCGCTCTGGCGGGTCAGCAGGCAAGTCGCCGAGACCTTCAGGCGTGGGCGCGTATTCCTCGCGGGCGACTCCGCGCACCGGTTTCCACCGACCGGTGGATTCGGTCTGAATTCGGGTGTGCAGGACGCCCACAGCCTGGCCTGGAAGCTCGCGATGGTCTTGCGCGGTCAGGCCTCCGAGCGGTTGCTCGACAGTTACGACCCGGAGCGTCGTCCCGTCGCTGAAGCCAATGCCGACTTCAGCGTGGGCAACCGTTTCAGGCTGGAGCACATGCAGGAGGCCTGTATCTCGGGCAACGAGGACCGCATCGACTTCTGGACCAGCGACATGGACAATCACATGCACAGCATCGGACAGTCGCTGGGCTTCAGCTATGTGTCGGGCGCCGTCATTCCTGACGGCACCGTCAAGCAGCCGCTCAACTCCCGGTTCTACGAGCCGTCTGATCGACCGGGCGGGCGCTTTCCGCATGTGTGGCTCGACACCGCCCGCAAGCATTCGACGCTCGATTGGTTCGAGCGGGACTTCGTGCTCATCACCGGTGTGCTCGGCGACGCCTGGCACGAAGCCGCCCGCACCGTTCAGTCTCGGCTCGAGGTGCCGCTGACCACCAAGGTGTTGCCCGCGGCGCCGACTGACGCCGGCATTCACATCGGCCTGCGTGGTGCCGTCCTCGTGCGGCCGGATGGCCACGTCGCGTGGCGCATTCCCTATATGCCAGACGATCCGGTCGAGGCGCTCTCCGCGGCGCTCGGGGCGATCTTGCGATGACGGGCGTCAGGGGCGTAGCCCACGTCACACTGTTGTGCTCGCTGGCCCAGCTGCCCAGCGTGCAAGAGTTTTATGAGCAAGTCCTCGGCCTTCGGTCGGGGCCGCGACCATCGTTCGCTTTCCCGGGTGCATGGCTTTACGCAGGCAAGGAGCCGATTATTCATCTGGCCGCGGTGCTGGACGCCGGCACGGTGGCTGCGGCTTCGGCTTCCTCTGCGACGTCGCGCTCAGCGTTGCCGGGCGGCGCGTTTTCGACGGGATCGATCGATCACGTTGCGCTGCGCGCGAGCGGCACGGTCGCCGAAAGCCGCGAAAAGCTCGCCGGGCACGGCATTCCTTTCACCGAAGCGCCCGTGCCCGACTTTCCTCTTTACCAGCTCTTTCTGAGCGACCCCCTCGGCGTGAAAATCGAACTCAACTTCGAACTCGAGCCATGAGCGAACACGCTGACCGGACCGAGACGTTCACCAGCGTCGAAGCCAACGGCCTGTCAATCGGCTATTCGACACGTGGATCCGGCCCGCCGCTGATATTGATTCACGGTGGGGAGGCCGACCATTCGATGTTCACGGTGCTGGGTGCACACCTGGCGGCGAACTTCACCGTCATCGCGTACGACCAAAGGGACTCCGGCGCGACGCGGGATCTGGCGCCGTCGCCGCGCGAGTACGGCCTTGCCGACATGGGCGAGGACGTCGCCGAGTTCATCAAGGCGCTCGGCTGCGAACGCGCGCATGTATTCGGAACATCGCTCGGCGGCCACATTGCACAGGTGCTCGCGGCGCGACATCCCGATCGCGTCGACCGGTTGGTTCTGGGCAGCACCTGGCTGGCGGGTCACGGGCTCATGGCGGTGAACCCACGAGTCGCCGAGCAGATGTCCGTTTGGCGCGCCGATGTCGGTCGCTATGCACCCGACATCGCCTCGAAATTTTTCTCCGAGGATTTTTTGCGCGCGCATCCGGAGCGCATAGACATGTTTCGTGGGAGCCGGCGCACCGCCGATCAAAGCAGCCGGCGTGCGCGGCTGCTGGACGTTCCTTACCCGATCAGAGATGGCGAAATCAAAGTTCCTGCGCTGCTGCTGATGGGTGAGCAAGACGGGTTGATACCGAATGCCGCGACACGGAAAGTCGCCCAGATCCTGCTCGAACCGCGCGTGGAAGTCATGCCGGGCATCGGGCACATTGCCGCGATCGAGGCGCCGGCTGAATTGGCCCGACGGATCAGCGCGTTTCTCGAGTCATAGACCATGCAGATCACTTTGCACACCTGGGAGGTTGGCGCGCATCGGTTTCGCAGCGGTCAAACGCAGCGCGACCTAAGGCTTGGCTACGTCACGTTGGGCAATCCCGATGGCGAGCCGGTGCTCGTCCTGCACGGCACCGGAGGCAGCGGATCGGCACTGCTCTCGGCGCAGTTCGGCGGCCTGTTGTTTGCTGAGGGCGGCCCGCTGGACGCGAGTCGGCATTTCATCGTTCTTCCCGATGCACTGGGCCACGGAACGAGTTCCAAGCCGTCGGACGGATTGAGAACCGGCTTCCCGCTCTACGCTTATTCGGACCTGGTTGACCTGCAGCACCGGCTCTTGGCCGAGGCCCTCGGCATCACCCACTGCAAGCTCATCCTCGGCATTTCGATGGGCGGAATGCATGCCTGGGAATGGAGTATTCGATTTCCGGATTTCATGGAGTATGTGGTCCCACTGGCCGCCCTTCCCGCGCCCGTTGCCGGCCGCAACTGGATGTTGCGGCGGCTCTTGATCGACAGCGTCCGTGAAGATCCGCAGTGGCAGGACGGCAACTACGCGCAACAGCCCGAAAGCCTGCGACGTGCGCTGGTCTGGTTCTACGTCGCCTCCAACGGCGGCACGGCCGCTTTGCAGCGTCTCGCGCCCACTCGCCTCGCAGCCGATCGGTGGATCGAAGAAAGACTGCGTCAGCCCATCGCTGTCGACGCCAACGACCTCATCTACCAATGGGACTCGTCTCGCGACTACGACCCCTCGGCAGACCTACATCGGATCCGGGCGAAAGTGCTCGCCATCCTCTCCGCGGATGACGAGCGTTGCCCCGAGGCCCCACTTCGGGAGGCGATCGCGGCGATCCACGACGGCCGAATGTGGGTCATCCCGGAAGCTGCAGGCACCGGTGGACACGCGACGGTGGGCAGCGCAGCACTTTGGATCGATGCGCTGCACGAACTTCTGGAGGGCCGCAAGTCAATTCAATAGGGTGAGTGATCACCACTCGAAAAGAGCGACAAATCGACGTTACGCACAAAAGGCTTCCAAGCCGCAGGAGACAAAAAATGGATTCAACAACGATTCTTTCTTTCTTTGACAAGCAGCGACCTTCGAGAAGGTATTGGACAGTTTTCGCGACCTTGTGCACGGGCTCGTGTCTGGACTATTTCGACTTCTTCATCGTCGGCTTTCTGGTGGCGTCGCTCAGCGGAGGCTGGCACCTGACTTTCCTGCAGTCCTCGATCATGCTGCTCGGTGGTGGCGTGGGCGCCATCCTGGGTGGACTGACCTTCGGTGCACTCGGCGACAAGTTCGGGCGCAAACCGATGGTGATGCTCGCCACTGCCGTCTGCGCGCTGGGTGCCGGCAGTCTGGCGCTGGTACCGGAAGGCGACTGGCTGATCTTCGCGGCGCTGCGGATCGTGGTCGGGCTGGGACTGGGCGGCATAGGCACCCTGCAAGCGGTGATCCTGGTGGAAATGACGCCCACCCCCATGCGCCTGAAGCTCCTCGGTTGGCCAGTCATGCTGCCTTCGGTCGGAATCATCCTGGCGGCATCCGCTGGGTCCGTGCTACTGGCGACCTTGGGTTGGCGTGGTGTCGCCGCCCTTGGTCTGCTGCCGCTGCTGCTCTGCGTGCCGTTCGCATTGTTCATGCCTGAGACCCCGCGCTGGCTGCTCGCGCGCGGCCGGGTCGAGAAGGCGCGGCTGTCGGTCGCGGCACTGGTCCAATGCAAATTGTCCGAGGTTCCCACCACCGTCGGCACCATGGCTCGCGCACCGTCGGCCTCGCTCACGGAGCTGTATCAACGGCCCGGACGGTTCTGGTTCACCATCATCGTCTGGCTGATGATCAGCACGGCCAACTACGGTGTCTATCTATGGGGGCCGACCGTCACGGCCATGCTGATGCAGATCAATGCTGCGCAAGCCGCCAAATATTTCGTCTGGATCTCGCTGAGCGGATTTCTCGGGAGGGCGTGTTTCTCGATCCTTCCGATCTACATCGGACGGGTCTGGTCGGGGCGCTTGGTGGGATTCGGCATCGCGCTTTTCCTGGGACTCGCCGCAATTTTCCACGACAGCTTTGCATTCGGCCTGCCAGTTTTCGTGTTCGCTCTTGCAGCAGGTGCACTCTTCTACGACGGCGGGTTCTGCACGTTCGTGCCATACGGGGTCGAGATCTTCCCGACCCGTCTTGCGGCACGCGGTGTCGGGCTGGCCCAAAGCGCCAACGGACTCGGAAAGATACTAGGTCCGCTCTGCCTGGCCTTGATTGCAGGCTCGAGCAACTACGTGACGGTCAAGGCCACACAGGAAGCGGTGCAGCCAGCCTTCCTCTTTCTGGCTGGATGCGGCCTGTTGCTGGGCATCTGCTTCTTTTTCGCCCCAGAAACGAAGGATCAGGCGGTCCGTTTGGACGATGACTTGCCAGTTCCCGACCATGGTCCGATCCTCAAGCACAAAGAGGTCGCCGTCTCATAGGCCGGTGCTCGCTTCGGAGCTAATTGTCGCGGCTCTTGCTCTTGTCGGACGTCATGCTGATGCGCCAGGGAACGGCGCACAAGAAGCGCTTTGTGTTCCTGCCCTATGGCGGCGAAGCCGCAGCCTTGATCAGGCACAGGCTTGGCGCGACGGCGTCGTAGCCGCCGACCGCACCCGCAAGGGCAAGGTGTCACCGTACGACGAGTCACGATGCGCCGCAGCCGACTCCGCACGCCGCACAAAGCGCGCCGTGCGCGTCAATCATTTCGCCTGTTCGGCGACGTCGTTGTCTGCTTCGAGTGCGGGCATGCTCCGGGCGAGGATGAACTCGAACGCTTCACCGGCATGCCTTGCCGCTGTGAAGATTGCATTGCGATCGCCCCGCATCACCTTGAGCCAACAGTCCAGATAGGCCGCGTGTCCTTCCACCGTCGCACTGATGAGGCCGCAATGTCCCATCAGAAAGGCCGAGCCCAACTCGCCCACCAGCTCTTCGAAGGCATATGCGTCATCGCCGAAGCGCCGACCAAACTCACGGTTCAATCGCGATCCGTGTCCCGTCCAGTGCACTGCCTCATGAAGCGCCGTCGCGCAGAGTGCTTCCGGGCTCG
>JAQGMP010000239.1 GCA_028292285.1 Variovorax sp.
CTAAACATCATTCGAAAAAGCGTCAACGAGAAAGCCTCAGATGACCCCCTCCGCGCAAACCCGAAGCCTCGAGATGCACCATGCCGTGTCCGGCACCTCCGACCGCATTGCCCTGGGCATCACGCTGTCCTTGCGGTTTCTGGCCGACACCTTCTTTGCCAAGCGCTACGGCAACCGCGCCATCGTGCTGGAGACCGTCGCAGCCGTACCCGGCATGGTGGGTGGCATGCTCGTGCATCTGCGTTGCCTGCGCTGGATGGTGGACGACCATGGCTGGATCCGCACGCTGCTCGACGAGGCAGAGAACGAGCGCATGCACCTGATGACGTTCATCAAGATCGCCAATCCCAACTGGTTCGAACGTGCTGTTGTGCTCATGACGCAGGCGCTCTTTTTCATCTTCTTCTTCGGCCTGTACCTGGCTTCTTCACGCACTGCGCATCGCCTGGTGGGCTACTTCGAGGAAGAGGCGGTCGTGAGCTACACGCGCTACCTGAAGGAAATCGACGAGGGCCGCGTCGAGAACATCGCCGCCCCCGCCATTGCGATCGATTACTGGAAGCTCGCACCAGACGCCCGCCTTCGCGACGTGGTACTTGCCGTGCGCCTGGATGAGGCCGGGCACCGCGACGTGAACCATGCCTTTGCCGACGAACTGAGCGCCGGCGGACTCACGCAGTCAGTCACGCGCTCAGTCACGCAGTAATCAAGCGCCAACCCACACTCACCTCACCTCTGAACCTCTGCCATGCGCCTGACCCTCTTTACTGACTATTCTCTGCGCGTCCTGATGGTGCTGGCGACCCGTACCGAGTCGCTGGTGACCATTGACGATCTGGCGAATGTCTACGGCATCTCGCGCGCCCACCTGATGAAGGTCACGCACACGCTCGGCAAGTCGGGTTGGGTGGACACCGTGCGCGGCCGCAATGGCGGCATGCGCCTGGCTGTCCATCCCTCCACACTGAAGCTCGGTACCGTCATCCGTTTCCTCGAGACCGATTTCGCGCTGGTCGAATGCTTTGGAGAGAACAACCAGTGCGTGCTCACGGGAGGCTGCGAGCTGGCGGCGGTTCTCGCCAAGGCGATGCAGCTTTTTTTAGAGGAACTGGACCGCTACAGCATGGCGGACGTCGCAAACGCCAGCCCGGCATTGATGGCGCTGCCACTCTGGCAAGAGGTCACGTGGCAGCCCCGCGTGAAGCAGCCAAGCCTCAAGGTCACCCCGGACACGGCCGGAGCATTGCTTGCAGAGGCGCCAGCGAAGGTGCCGAAAACGTCGCCAAAGAAGGCGCCATCGAAGGTGGTGGCCCCCAGGGTCGCTGCCTGACTCTGGAATACATCGAAACCTGACACCGGAACATCACCATGAACAAACCCATTCTCATCACCGGCGCTGGCCCGGTTGGCCTCACCCTCGCACTGGCGCTGAAGCGCCTGGGAGCGGACGTGCGCATCATCGACAAGAACGAAGGCCCGACCGACAAGTCCAAAGCGCTGGTCGTGTGGCCGCGCACGCTCGAACTCTTCGACATCCAGGAAAGCGCGCAGCGCTTCATCGACGCCGGCATGAAGGCAAAAAGCGCCTGCATCGTCGCGGACCACAAGCCACTCGTGCACGTTGATCTGACGTCCGCGCCGAGCGACTATGGCTTCGCGCTCATGATCCCCCAGGCGGAAACAGAGCGCGTGCTCTGCGCCCAGCTGGCAGCGCTTGGTGTCCAGGTAGAGCGCAGGACCGAGCTGCTTTCGTACGCCGACCTGGGCACGGCCGGCTTGGATGCGGTGCTACGACGAGAGGACGGGTCCCAGGAGCGCATGTGCGCCGCGTACCTGGCTGGCTGTGACGGCGCACACAGCGCCGTGCGGCACCTGATGAAGGCGACGTTCGAGGGCGAAACGCTGCCCTCGGACTACGTGCTTGCGGACATCATCATCGACGGCGAGATCGCGCACGGCGAGGTGACGATCTGCCTTGCCCGCGAAGGGGTCCTTGCGCTGTTTCCGATGCCGCACGGCCGCTTTCGGATCATTGCCGACCTGGGCCCGGTAACGGGCGACCTGAACGCCACTGTCAGCCTCGAACAGGTTCAGACGCTGCTCGACACCCGTGGCCCGAAGGGCCTCCATGCGCGCGATCCAGTGTGGACCAGCCACTTCACCATCAACGAGCGGAAAGTGAAGGACTACAGCCTCGGCAACGTGTACCTTGCCGGCGACGCGGCTCACGTTCACAGCCCCGCCGGTGGTCAGGGCATGAACACCGGCATGCAGGACGCGTTCAACCTTGCCTGGAAACTGGCGCTCGTCTGGAAGGGTCACGCACAGCCATCCCTGCTCGATTCGTATTCGCCCGAGCGCTCCGCCATCGGTGCGCAGGTCATCGCAAATGCGGGCAATCTCACGAAGCTCACGATGATCAAGAACCCGATCCTGATCGAGCTGCGCCGCGTGGGTGTCCTGGCCGTCAGCCACGTGCCCGCATTGCGCCAGCGCTTCGCAGACCAGTTGGCGGAAACCAGCCTCCACTACGAGCACAGTCCACTGAACGCGCACCCCTCCGGCGCTGCCAGCACGCCCGCCGCCGGGGAACGCGCACGCGATGTGCAGCTCAACACGAGCGACAAGGGAGCTGTGCGCCTGCACGAACTCCTGGCCGACGGCCGCTTCGTGCTGCTGTCCGTCGGCGCTGCTCGCATCGAGGTGCCAGAGGAGTTTTGTCAGCTGGCCACGAACGCAAGCGTCGAGGCCTCGGACGACTACGAGTCCCGGCATGTGGACCTCATCCGCCCGGACGCCTACGTGTCGCTCAGCACGCGTGCTGGCAATGACACGCCCCTTCTAGAGAAGCTCGGCGAGTTCGCCGCAGCCTCTTCTCCTTCCACGGTTTCCTGACGCCGTGGGTAACTGATCCAAGCAACCGAGAAACACCAGGACAAAAGTATCGGGTTTTGAAGCGGCTCAGCGGCGCCTTAACGGCCCACAAACCACCGGCCGGGCGTATCGCAATGTCTCGATGCCGCGCTTCGACAGCGTGGTCGACGA
>JAQGMP010000243.1 GCA_028292285.1 Variovorax sp.
GGCCTTGCGTCCAGCCGCATCGGGTGCCGGAAAGAAGCCGCCGCGGCAGTAACCGGAGAGGCCGATGCCGTGCGCCCTGAGTTGCTTCGCAAGCTTGTCGATGCCGACAGCTGCGACCTGATCGCGCCACGGGCTGATCGCCTTGATTCCGCGTTCGGCGCACTGATCGACGATGCGGTCGAGCGGTACTTCGACACCGCGCTGTTTGCGCACGGTCGCCGTGTTGATCGACAGCCAGTCGTGGTTCCGCGAGAAGTCGCGCATGGCCGGCTCAGGCTTCGACGCCGTGCATCGCGAGCAAGGTCTTCATGCGCCGCACCGCGAGCTCGGGTTGCTCCAGCAGATTGGCTGCATCGGCGAGACGGAATAGTTCAGACAGATGCTGCAGCGATCGCGTGCTCTGCTGACCGCCGACCATGGTGAAGTGCGACTGGTGGCCGTTGAGCCAGGCCATGAAGACAACGCCGGTTTTATAGAAGCGGGTAGGCGCCGCGAAGATATGGCGCGACAGCGGCACGGTGGGGCCGAGGATGGCGTGGAATCTGTCGACGTTGCCTTGCGCCAGCTCGCCGAGCGCGGCGCTGGCTGCTGGTGCGATCGCGTCGAAAATCCCCAACAATGCATCGCTCTGACCGTGCATCGGCTCGCTGCCGAAACCATCGCCGGCGATCAGTTCGGCGTAGTTGAAGTCGTCGCCGGTGTACATGCGCACGCCCGGCGGCAGTCGGCGTCGCATCGCGATTTCCTTGTCTTTGTCGAGCAACGAAATCTTGATGCCGTCGACCTTGTCCGGGTGCGCGGCGATGATGCCGAGCGCGGTGTCCATTGCCTTGTCGACAGCGTCCGTGCCCCAGTAGCCGCCAAGAGCCGGGTCGAACATCGGCCCGAGCCAGTGCAGCACGACCGGCTGCTTCGCCTGCGACAGCACGCGGTCGTACACGCGCTCGTAGTCGGCGGGGCTCCTCGCGACGCGTGCCAGTGCGCGGCTCGCCATCACGATCAGCTTGCCGCCGAGTGCTTCGATGGCGGCCATCTGTTCTTCGTAGCCGCGGATGACGTCGTCGACGCTCTTCACGCTGTCGATGTCGAGATGGTCGGTGCCGCAGCCCGAGGCAACGAGTGCGCCCGGTACGTCCTTGGCAGCGTCGAGCGATCGACGGATGAGTTCGAGCGAGGTCGGCCAGTCGAGGCCCATGCCGCGCTGGGCGGTGTCCATGGCTTCGGCCACGCCGAGGCCGAGCGACCACAGGTGACGGCGATAGCCGATGGTCGCGTCCCAGTCGACCGCGCATTGCAGCCACGGATCGACGGCGGCCGACGGATCGGCGACGACATGTGCGGCGGAATAGGCGATGCGATTGAAGGCGACACCGGCCGCAGGCTTGGTCGGCACGGCGCCGCGAAGCGAATAGGCCGAGAGCGCGCCGTCGGCGGTCGGAAGCGTGAGGGTCAATGCCATGGCGCCGCCCGCGTCAGATGTTGAGCGCCGGCACGTCCACCCAGCGGCGCTCGCCCCAGCTTTCGAGCGCGGCTTCGACCAGCTGCACGCCCTTGACGCCTTCCGGCAGAGTCCACTTGTACGGCGCGTTTTCGACCACGTGGCGGATGAAATGCTCCCACTGGATCTTGAAGCCGTTGTCGTAGACCTGCGAGTCCGGAATTTCCTGCCACTGGTCGAAGAAATTCATCGTCTGCTTCTCGTCCGGGTTCCACACCGGCCGCGGCGTGGCGACGCGCGATTGCGCACGGCAGCTCGACAGGCCGGCGACCGCAGAGCCATCGGTTCCGTCGACATGAAAGGTGACCAGGTCGTCGCGCCGCACGCGAGTGACCCAGCTCATGTTGATCTGCGCGATGACCGGCTCGCCGTTGTGGCCGGTGAGTTGGCAGGTGGCGTAGGCGGCATCGTCGGCGGTCGCCTCGTACGGCTCGCCAGCCTCGTCCCAGCGCTTCGGGATGTGCGTGGTGCCGAGGCACGACACCGACTTCACCTCGCCGAACAGGTTGTCCAGCACATAGCGCCAGTGGCACATCATGTCCAGGATCATCCCGCCGCCATCTTCCTTGCGGTAGTTCCAGCTCGGGCGTTGAATGGGTTGCAGATCGCCCTCGAAAACCCAGTAGCCGAACTCGAGCCGCACGCTCAGCATGCGGCCGAAGAAGCCGGCGCGGCGCAGCATGTCGAGCTTGCGGAGACCCGGCAAGAAGAGCTTGTCTTGCACCGCACCGTGCTTCAGCCCGGAGCCTTGTGCGAGGCGTGCGACTTCGACCGCTTCGTTCAAATTGGTCGCGATCGGCTTCTCGCAGTACACGTGCTTGCCGGCGCGGATCGCCTTGGCCAGCAGCGTCGGCCGCATCTGCGTGGTGCCGGCGTCGAAGAAGATCGTGTCGTCCTTGTTCTCCAGCGCGAGATCGAGGTCGGTGCCCCAGCGCGCGATGCCGTGCGCCTTGGCCAGCGCCTCGATCTTGTCGGCATTGCGGCCAATCAATATCGGGTCAGGCATGACCTTGTCGCCGTTGCTGAGCGTGACGCCGCCTTGCGCGCGAATCGCGACGATGGAGCGGATCAGATGCTGGTTCATGCCCATGCGGCCGGTGACGCCGTGCATGATGAGACCGAGTCTTCGGGTGGCCATGTTCAGGTCCTGGGTTCGAGAGCTTGCGGCACGATCGACGTTCATCGGCCAGCAGGCAGCAGATAGGCCATCAC
>JAQGMP010000246.1 GCA_028292285.1 Variovorax sp.
TCGTCCATGTCGATGAAGTCGATGACGATCAAGCCACCCAGATCGCGCAGGCGCATCTGGCGGGCGACTTCGTCGGCGGCTTCGAGGTTGGTGCGGGTGGCGGTTTCTTCGATGTCGCCGCCCTTGATGGCGCGGGCCGAGTTCACGTCGACCGACACGAGGGCTTCGGTATGGTCGATCACGATCGCGCCGCCGCTCGGCAGTTGCACCGTGCGTGCGTAGGCCGATTCGATCTGGTGCTCGATCTGGAAGCGGCTGAACAGCGCCGCATCGTCGCGATAGCGCTTTACGCGGGCCGCATGCTCGGGCATGACATGCGCCATGAACTGCTGCGCCTGTTCGTAGATGTCGTCGGTGTCGATCAGGATGTCGCCGATGTCGTGGTTGAAGTAGTCACGAATGGCGCGAATGACGAGCGACGACTCCTGATAGATCAGGAAGGCGCCCTTGGCACCCTTGGAGGCGCCGTCGATGGCGGTCCACAGCTTGAGCAGGTAGTTCAAGTCCCACTGCAGTTCGGGCGCGGTGCGGCCGATGCCGGCGGTGCGCGCGATGATGCTGGCACCCTTCGGGTACTCCAGCTGGTCCATCGCCTCTTTGAGCTCCGCCCGGTCGTCGCCTTCGATGCGGCGCGAAACGCCGCCGCCGCGCGGATTGTTCGGCATCAATACCACGTAGCGGCCGGCCAGCGAGATGAAGGTCGTCAGGGCCGCGCCCTTGTTGCCGCGTTCTTCCTTTTCGACCTGAACGACCAGTTCCTGGCCTTCGCGGATCGCGTCCTGGATGCGGGCCTGGCTGGCCGACACGCCTTCTGCGAAATACTGCTTCGAGATTTCCTTGAACGGCAGAAAGCCGTGGCGGTCTTCGCCGTAGTCGACGAAGCAGGCTTCGAGCGAAGGCTCGACGCGCGTCACGACGGCCTTGTAGATATTGCCCTTGCGCTGTTCGCGCCCTTCGATTTCGATCTCGTAGTCGAGGAGCTTTTGCCCGTCGACGATGGCCAGGCGGCGCTCTTCCGGCTGCGTGGCGTTGATCAACATCCGCTTCATATTGGGTTGTCCTTGTTCGTATCGTTCTACCGGCTCATGACGAGCCAACGATGCACGGACGACGCCTGCGAAACGAGGGAATTGCCGCTTGGCCCCGAATGTCCCGGCCTTCCGCGACGAGCGCGGGCAGCCGTTTGAGCTTTTAGCTCAACGACAAACGGGGTGGGGGCGCGTGGATGGGCGCGAGCCAGATTCGGTGTTGACTTGCCATCGGTTCGATGGCGGGGTGCGCAAGGGTGGCGCGCGCTGCAGGCAATTCAATGCCCGAGGCCACTGGCCAACCCGGCTTTAGCCAGGTGGGGCAGCGCAGGCAGATCTGAATCAGCAGCATCAACACAAGGGGACTCGCTTTGATCCGCAAAAAGCTGGAGGGCTCTTTGCTGGTATTCCGTATCGGTGTTTCGTGGGCGTCGGCTTGACTTGGATGTTTTGCCCGCCGCCGTGCGCCGTTGCGCTTGGCTTGCGAACTCAACGCCAAAGCGGCATCGACCTCACAGCGCAGGTGTCGGTGCTCTAAACTTCTGTCTAATCAAGCACTTACATGACCGCGCTGGTGAAAAACATTATAGGTGTGAAGCCGGGCCCCGCGGCCACTGAAGTGGGTCCGCCGGAACCAGTTGTCAAATTTTTGACGGTCGATGAAGAGTCGGCCGGACAGCGGCTCGACAACTTTTTGTTCCGGAATCTGAAGGGCGTACCCAAGACCCACGTCTACCGGATCATCCGGTCCGGTGAAGTGCGCATCAACAAGGGACGCGCGCAAGCGGAAACCCGAATCGAGAGCGGCGACGTACTCCGTTTGCCCCCGGTGCGCATCTCGGCGCGTGCGGAAGAGGGCGCTTCGACACCCGCGCCGGCCCGCCAGTTTCCGGTGCTGCTCGAAGACGACGCCCTGCTGGCGATCGACAAACCAGCCGGTGTGGCCGTGCACGGCGGAAGCGGCGTGAGCTTCGGTGTTATCGAGCAACTGCGCACCGCGCGTCCGACGGCAAAGTTCCTCGAACTCGTGCATCGACTCGACCGTGATACGTCCGGAATCCTGCTCGTCGCCAAGAAGCGAAGCGCGCTGACCGCGCTGCAAGAACAGTTCCGCGAGCGCGAAACCGGCAAGACCTATCTGGCGCTGGTCGAGGGAACCTGGCCAGCCAACAAGAAAGTGCTCGACGCGCCGCTCGCCAAGTATTTTCTGCCGGGCAAGGACGGTACCCCCGACGCGGGCGAACGCCGCGTGCGCGTGGTTGCCAAGGATCATCCGGACGCGATGCGCGCCGTCACGCTGGTGCGCGTGCTCACGCGGCTGACGCTGCCGGGCGACGCTGCGCCCGTGTCGCTGCTCGCAGTGACGATCAAAACCGGGCGCACTCACCAGATTCGTGTTCATCTGGCCTCCGCAGGTCACGCGATTGCAGGCGATGACAAATACGGGGCGTCCGACCGGCAGCGCGCTTTGACGAAACTTGGACTGAAGCGCATGTTCCTGCATGCGTGGCGCCTCCAGTTCACCCATCCGGCAAGCGGCCAGCGCGTGTCGCTGCAAACCGATCTTCCTGCCGAACTGCGCACGCTGATGCCGCCATCCGCGCTCGAAGCACTCGACCAACATCCGACACCTGCACCCGACGCATGACCGACTTGACCTGTTCGACCCAGTTGACCGCTTCCCGGCCCCGCCGCTTCGATCTGATCGCCTTCGATTGGGACGGCACACTTTATGACTCCACACGGCTTATCACGCGCTGCATTCAGGCGGCGGTGATCGATGTCGGAGGCGCGAAACCGAGTGAGGACGACGCGGCCTGGGTCATCGGCCTCGGGCTCGCCGAAGCCTTGGCGCGCGCCGCGCCCGACGTGCCCAAAGAGAAATACGCCGAACTCGGCGTCCGATATCGCTATCACTATCTGCAACACCAGGACGATCTGGTGCTGTTCGATGGCGTGTTGCCAATGATCGACGCGCTGCGTGCGCGCGGCCACAAGCTCGCGGTCGCGACCGGCAAGTCGCGCCGTGGACTGAACGATGCGCTGGCGACAGTCGCGTT
>JAQGMP010000259.1 GCA_028292285.1 Variovorax sp.
CACGATGCGGGAACCTGGCGCCAGCGAGGTCTTCACGTGCGGCTTGACGGTGAGCCCCGCTTCGACGGCCTTCTTGGCCAGCAGGCCGGCTGCCAGCATGACGCTCGGGTTCGACGTGTTGGTGCACGAGGTGATGGCGGCAATCAGCACGTCGCCGTTGCCGATGGTCACGCCGCCGGGTGGATCCTTGGGGGCCGATGCCGCGGTGTGCGCCGCTGCCTTGGTCGATCGGTTGGCGACCATTTCGACGACCTGGCGCGGCGCGCCTGCCTTCGTCGGCGGTTGCTCCTTCTCTTCCAACGGCGCGCCATCGTGCGGCAATGGATAGCGCAGCTTCAGCTTGTTGGCGGGCTGGTTGAAGCCGTTGGCTTCGTTCGGCTTGCTGAACAGTTCAGAGAACTTGGTGGCCATGTGGCCGAGGTCGATGCGGTCCTGCGGGCGCTTGGGGCCGGCCAGGCTGGGCGTGACCGTGCCGAGGTCGAGCCGCACGATCTTGGTGTAGTTGAGCTCGCCCGGCGCCGGCATGCCGAACAGGCCCTGCGCCTTGTAGTAAGCCTCGAACAGCTCGACTTCCTTGTCGGTGCGGCCGGTGCCCTTGAAGTACGCGACCGTCATTTCGTCGACCGGAAAGAAGCCCATCGTCGCGCCGTATTCGGGCGCCATGTTGCCGATGGTCGCGCGGTCGGGCACTGCGATCGAACCGGCGCCGGGACCGAAGAATTCGACGAACTTGCCGACCACTTTTTCGCCGCGAAGAATGGCGGTGACATACAACACCAGGTCGGTCGCCGTCACGCCTTCGCGCAGCTTGCCGGTGAGCTCGAATCCGACCACGTCGGGCGTCAGCATGTAGACCGGCTGGCCCAGCATCGCGGCTTCGGCCTCGATGCCGCCCACACCCCATCCGACCACGCCGATGCCGTTGATCATCGTGGTGTGGCTGTCGGTGCCGACCAATGAATCGGGGTAGTACACCGGCACGTCACCCTTGTCGTTCGGGCTGGTGTACACGCCGCGGGCAAAGTATTCGAGATTCACCTGGTGCACGATGCCGAAGCCCGGCGGCACGACACGGAAGGTGTCGAAAGCCTGCATGCCCCACTTCATGAACTGGTAGCGCTCGTTGTTGCGCTGGAATTCCAGCTTCATGTTCAGGTCGAGCGCCTTGGGCGTGCCGTAGTAATCGACCATCACCGAGTGGTCGACCACCAGATCGACCGGCACCAGCGGCTCGATCGTCTTCGGCGATTTGCCCAGTGCCGCCGCCACGCTGCGCATCGCGGCCAGGTCGGCCAGCAGCGGCACGCCGGTAAAGTCCTGCAGCACCACGCGGGTGACCACGAAAGGAATTTCGTCGGTGCGCTCGGCGTTGGGCGCCCAGTTGGCGAGCTCGGCAATGTGCGCGGCCGTCACCTTCTGTCCATCGCAATTGCGCAGCACCGATTCGAGAATGATCCGGATCGACACCGGCAGCTTTTCGATGTTGGGATATTCCTTGGCCAGTTCCTTCAGCGACCAGTACTTTCCGGATTTCCCCGAAGCAGTTTTGAACGTCTTGAGGGCGGAAGAGAAAGCGTGGGCGGCGTCGTGGGCCATGAAGGAACTCCTTGGATCCGGTCGTTGTGGGTTGTTGTGCGTTGTTCTCCTCAAAGATAGCAGGCTTCGAAGTCAACGGTTGGAATCGGGGCACCTTTCTGGCCACTGCCGGGCGTGCTTCAGTGCCTCGCGCAGGGCATCGGCCGCATGACCGTCGAGGTCGATTCCGCATGACCTCCCAGGTCATGGCCGCGGCGCAGAGGCGGCGCCAGAATGCCGGCCATGAACATTTCCCGCCCGCCCCCCTCCCGCCAACCCGGCGCGCGCGATCCGTTCGGCGCCCACCTGCGCCACTGGCGCACGCACCGGCGCCTGAGCCAGCTCGATCTCGCGCAAAACGCCGAGGTGTCGACGCGGCATCTCAGCTACGTCGAAACCGGCCGCTCCGCGCCGAGCCGCGAAATGGTGCTGCGGCTGGCCGAACGGCTCGAGGTGCCGCTGCGCGAGCGCAATGCGCTGCTGGTGGCCGCCGGCTACGCGCCGATGTACCGGCAGCGCTCGCTCGACGATCCAGCACTGGCCGCGGCGCGGCGGGCGGTCGACCTGGTGCTCAAGGGCCATGAGCCCTACCCGGCTCTGGCGATCGACCGGCACTGGAATCTGGTCGCGGCCAATGCGCTCGTTCCGATGTTGATGGCCGGCGTGTCGGCCGAATTGCTCAAGCCGCCGGTCAACGTGTTGCGGCTCAGCCTGCATCCCGACGGACTCGCATCGAGGATTGCCAACCTGGCACAGTGGCGCGCGCACTTGCTGGAGCGCCTGCAACAGCAGATTGCAAACACCGGCGATGCGGTGCTGCAGGCGCTGCACGACGAACTGGCTGCTTATCCGGTGCATCCGGTGCAGGCGGCGGGTGTCGAGTCGGCGCACGGCGGCGGTGAACTCTCCGGCGTCGTGGTCCCGTTTCAACTCGTGACGCCCGCCGGCATGCTGAGCTTCATCAGCACCACCACGATCTTCGGCACGCCCGTCGACGTGACGCTGCAGGAGCTGGCGGTGGAATCGTTCTTTCCGGCGGACGCGGAGACGATGGCGGCGCTGGCTGCGATGGCGGCCCGGTTGCCGCCGCCGGTGGCGGACCGTCAGTGATGGATGACACGAAGTCGCGTCATCGGTAGGTCCACGGCGGCTTGTCGATCCCGTAAGTTGAATTCCTTTCCAACTCCATCACGGAACAGAACATGACCGCCACCAACGAACACGACAAGCTCTTCGACCTGATCAAGGACACGCGCTTCGGCATGCTGACGCACCGCCACAGTGACGGCCAGTTGCACAGCCACCCGCTCACCACGCAGAACAAGAAGGTCGACGAAGCGTCGACGCTGTATTTCTTCGTGCCGAAAGACGGCGACATCGCGCGGCACGTGGCGAGCGACAGCAGCGTGAACGTGGCCTATGCCAACACCGATGCCGACAGCTACGTGTCGGTCACCGGCCAGGCGTCGCTGCTCGAAGACCAGGCCAAGAAGAACGAGCTCTTCAACCCTGCCGCCAAAGCCTGGTTTCCGAAGGGCCCGAGCGACCCGAACGTCGGCTTGCTCGCCGTCAAGATCCTGGATGCCGAGTACTGGGACGTGACCGACAGCAAGATGGTCCAGCTCTTCAAGATGGCCAAGGCCGCGATGACCGGCGACACGCCGAAGGATCTCGGCGAACACAAGAAACTCAACGTCGCTTGATCGCCCGCGGCACGCCGCCGACTCACCATAGAAAAAGCCCCGCGATGCGGGGCTTTTTCGTGGGCGAGAGCCGCTCGATCAGGCTGCGACGGTGTCCGCCACGGCCTGATATTCCTCGAGCTTGTCGAAGTTCAGGTACTGGTAGATCTGCGCGCTGGACGCATCCAGCACGCCGACGCTTTCCATGTACTCGGCCTTGGTCGGGATGCGGCCCAGGCGCGAACAGATGGCGGCCAGTTCGGCGCTGCCCAGATACACGTTCGAGTTCTTGCCCAGACGGTTCGGGAAGTTGCGGGTGCTGGTCGACATCACGGTCGCACCTTCGCGCACTTGCGCCTGGTTGCCCATGCACAGCGAGCAGCCCGGCATTTCGGTGCGCGCACCGGCATTGCCGAACACGCCGTAGTGGCCTTCTTCGCTCAACTGCTGCGCGTCCATCTTGGTCGGCGGCGCGATCCACAGCTTGACCGGGATGTCGCGCTTGCCTTCGAGCAGCTTCGATGCGGCGCGGAAGTGGCCGATGTTGGTCATGCACGAGCCGATGAACACTTCGTCGATCGGCACACCGGCCACGTCGGACAGCGTCTTCACGTCGTCGGGATCGTTCGGGCAGGCGCAGATCGGTTCGTGGATGTCGGCCAGGTCGATCTCGATGACGGCTGCGTAGTCGGCGTCGGCGTCGCCCTTGAGCAACTGCGGATCCTTCAGCCAGGCTTCTTGCGCGGCAATGCGGCGCGCCAGCGTACGGCCGTCGGCATAGCCTTCGGCAATCATCCAGCGCATCAAGGTGATGTTGCTGTTGATGTACTCGATGATCGGCTCCTTGTTCAGGTGCACCGTGCAGCCAGCGGCCGAGCGTTCGGCCGAGGCATCGCTGAGCTCGAAGGCCTGTTCGACCTTGAGGTCGGGCAGGCCTTCGATTTCCAGAATGCGCCCCGAAAAGATGTTCTTCTTGCCTTGCTTGGCAACAGTCAACAAGCCGGCTTTGATGGCATACAGCGGAATCGCGTTGACCAGGTCACGCAAGGTGACGCCCGGCTGCATCTTTCCCTTGAAGCGCACCAGCACCGATTCGGGCATGTCCAGCGGCATCACGCCGGTGGCGGCTGCGAAGGCGACCAAGCCGGAGCCCGCAGGGAAGCTGATGCCGATCGGGAAACGCGTGTGGCTGTCGCCGCCGGTGCCGACGGTGTCGGGCGTCAGCAGGCGGTTCAGCCAGCTGTGGATCACGCCGTCGCCGGGGCGCAGCGAGACGCCGCCGCGGGTCGCCATGAAGTCCGGCAGCTCGTGGTGCATCTTGACGTCGACCTTCTTCGGGTACGCGGCGGTATGGCAGAAGGATTGCATGACCAGGTCGGCGCTGAAGCCCAGGCAGGCCAGGTCTTTGAGCTCGTCGCGGGTCATCGGGCCGGTGGTGTCTTGCGAACCCACGCTGGTCATCTTCGGCTCGCAGTAGGTGCCGGGGCGAACGCCCTGCTGGTTGCCGTCGACGATCGGCAGGCCGCACGCTTTGCCAACCATCTTTTGCGCGAGCGTGAAGCCCTTGTGGGTGTCGACCGGGCTGATCGGCAGGCGGAACAGCGTTGACACCGGCAGGCCCAGCGCTTCACGCGCCTTGGTCGTCAGGCCGCGGCCGATGATCAGCGGAATGCGGCCGCCGGCGCGCACTTCATCGAACAGCACGTCGCTCTTGACGCTGAACTCGGCGATGACCTTGCCGTCTTTCAGCGCCTTGCCTTCGTAGGGACGCAGCTCGACGACGTCGCCCATCTCCATCTGGCTCACGTCGAGCTCGATCGGCAATGCGCCCGAGTCTTCCATCGTGTTGTAGAAGATCGGCGCGATCTTGCTGCCGAGGCAGACGCCGCCGAAGCGTTTGTTCGGCACGAAAGGAATGTCTTCGCCGGTGAACCACAGCACCGAGTTGGTGGCGCTCTTGCGCGAGGAGCCGGTGCCGACCACGTCGCCGGCGTAGGCCACGAGATGGCCACGGGCGCGCAGGTCTTCGATGAACTTCACCGGGCCGCGCTTGCCGTCTTCTTCGGGAACGATACCGGGGCGCGCGTTCTTGTGCATCGCCAGCGCGTGCATCGGGATGTCGGGGCGGCTGAACGCATCGGGCGCCGGCGACAGGTCGTCGGTGTTGATTTCGCCGGCCACCTTGAAGATGCTGACCGTGATGCTCT
>JAQGMP010000268.1 GCA_028292285.1 Variovorax sp.
TCGCCCGAGCGCGCGACCTTGGTGTGGCGGTGCAGCGCCTTCTCGACCGTGGCCAGGTCGGCCAGGCAGAGTTCGGTCTGGATCACCTCGATGTCGGAGATCGGGTCGACCCGGCCGGCCACGTGGATCACGTTGTCGTCGTCGAAGCAGCGCACCACGTTCACCGTGGCGTCGGTCTCGCGGATGTGCGCCAAAAACTTGTTGCCCAGACCTTCACCGGTGCTGGCACCCGCCACCAAGCCCGCGATGTCGACGAACTCGACGATGGCCGGAACGATGCGCTCCGGCTTCACGATCTCGCTCAGCGCCGCAAGGCGCGGGTCGGGCACCTCGACCACGCCGACATTCGGCTCGATCGTGCAGAACGGATAGTTTTCCGCTGCGATGCCGGCCTTGGTCAACGCGTTGAAAAGGGTGGATTTACCGACGTTGGGCAGGCCGACGATGCCGCATTGCAAACTCATGGAGGTCCTCTGGAATCAACCGGCGATTTTACGGACCTATCCGAAGACGTAGTTGGCACCGACCGGCTGGCCCACCTTCAGCACCTGCTCGGCGCCTTCGGTGCCGCCCTGCAGCACGATGCAGTTCATGCCAAAAGTGATGGCGCCATCGACGCGGTCGTTTTGCCGGTAGGTCGACAGCGTGTCGCCGACTTCGTGCGTCGACACGGCGGTGGCAGGGTCGATGTCCGGAATGGGGCAACGCGGGCACGGCTTGGCAGGCTGCAGCAACGCTTGCGCATCCGGCGCGGTTCCGACGTGGAAAGTATCGACACGGTCTTCGTCCTGCGCTTCGATACCGGCCAGCACGATGTTGGGGCGAAAGCGCTCCATGCCGACAGCGCCGTGCCCCGCAGCCACCAGCTTCTCGTTGAGTTCGGCGAGCGAGGCTTCGCTCGCGACCAGCAGCGGAAAGCCGTCGGCGAACTGGTTCGTCGCCTCCACGCCCTTCGTCCACTTCATGTTCGACAGGCGCCTTTGCTCGGGATCGAAGCGGACCATTCGGAGCTTTTGCGGCTTGCCGGGCTCCGACAGAAAATCGCTGAACCACTGCGCGGCAATGTCGCCCATGTCGTAGGCAGCCACTTCGTCGTTCCAGACCTTGACGCGCACCGGGCCTTCGACCCGATCGAACGCGATGTGCAGCGCCAGCATGCCGGGCGCGCGCAGCACCATTTCCATCTGCTTCATTTGCGGCCGAACGAGCGCCATGCGAGGCAGCTCGCGCTGCGTGACGAACACGCCGGCCGCATCGACCACCATCCATGCACGGTCGAATTCGAGGCCGGTTTCGGTCAGCAGCACTTCCGGCAGCTCGACGCCGGCACACGATTTGATCGGGTACACGAACAGGCGCGAGATGGTCGCTTGCAGGTCGAAGGCCGCCAGGTCGGCAAGCGGTGCGGCTTCGGATGGGGTCACTTCGGTTTCCTTGATAAGCATCGAAAAGAGGCGGATTCGCGATTGTCCTGCACCGCACGGCCGCCGGAGGCAACTCCTACAATCCGCCGATGGCCCTTCCTCCCGAAGTTTGTATTCGCGGCGCCGGCATCGTCGGCCGCACGCTGGCGCTGCTGCTGGCGCGCGAACGCATCCGGGTGGCGCTGGTGGCGCCACAGCCGTCCGACGCGCGCGAAGACGTGCGCGCCTACGCGCTCAATGCCACCTCCCGGACCTTGCTCGAAGACCTCCGCGCCTGGCCCGACGCGCAGCACGCGACCCAAGTACGCGAGATGCTGGTCAACGGCGACGAAGGCGGTCGCGTGCAATTCAGCGCGCCGGGCCAAAAGGTCGATGCGCTCGCCTGGATCGTCGATGTGCCGGCGCTGGAGCGCCAACTGAGCGATGCGGTGCGCTTTCAGCCGCGCATCGATATCGTCGCCGAGCCGGTGCCCGCCGCGCTCACGGTCGTGTGCGAAGGCAAGGCCAGCGCCACGCGCGACGCACTTGGCGTGCGGTACGAGGTGACGCGCTACCCGCAGCACGCCATCGCCGCGCGGCTCGAATCCGAACAACCCCACGGCGAGATCGCTCGCCAATGGTTCAACGACCGCGGCGAAGTGCTGGCACTGCTGCCGCTCGGTGGTCCGGGCAGCCGGTCTTTGGCGCTGGTGTGGTCGGTGGACCAATTGCGCGCTCCGGCGTTGCTGGCCCAGGGCACGGACGAATTTGCCGCATCGGTGCGCGAAGCCAGCCACGATGCGCTGGGCGCGTTGACGCTCGCCAGCGAACGCGCCGCCTGGCCGTTGCAGCGCGCCATCGCCGATCGCTGGAGCGGCACGATGGCCGACGGCAAGGCCTGGGCGCTGGCCGGCGACGCGGCGCACACGGTGCATCCGCTCGCGGGGCAAGGCCTCAACCTCGGCCTGGCCGACGCGGCCGAACTGGCCTCGGTGCTGAAAGGTCGGGAGTATTGGCGCAGCGTCGGCGATGCGCGGCTGCTGCGCCGCTACGAGCGCGCCCGCCGCACCGACGTGCTGTCGATGAGCCTGGCCACCGACGGCTTGCAGCAACTTTTCGCGCACAGTGCCGATCCGTTGCCGGCACTGCGCAACTGGGGCATGCGCGGATTCGATCGCACGCGATTCGTCAAACACTGGATCGCGCGGCAGGCCATGGGCCTTGATTGAAGCCTGCCACGACGCCCGATACCTTCAACGCGACACCCTTAACGATCTACCGGTCAGCCTCATGAAACTCGCTTGCAAACTTCTCGCCACGCTCGGCTTCGGTGCCGCGCTGCTCACGAGCTTCAACGTGGCCGCCGGCGAAGCCGACATCCGCAAGAACCTCGCCGCGCGGATTCCGCAGTTCGCGAAGATCGACGAGATTTCCAAATCGCCGATGCCCGGCCTGTATGAAGTCCGCATCAATGGTGCCGAAATTTTCTACACCGACGAACAGGGCAACTACCTGCTGCAGGGCAACCTGATCGACGTCAAGGCGCGCAAGAACCTGACCGAAGCACGGGTCGAAAAGCTCAGCGAAGTAGCTTTCGACAAGCTGCCGGTGAACGACGCTTTCAAGATCGTGCGCGGCAGTGGCAAGCGCAAGCTGGCGGTCTTCGAAGATCCGAACTGCGGCTACTGCAAGCACTTCGAGCGTGACCTGAAAACGGTCGACAACGTGACGGTCTACCTCTTCCTGTATCCGGTGCTCGGTGCGGACTCGACCGTCAAGGCGCGCAACATCTGGTGCGCGAAAGACAAGGCCAAGAGCTGGAACGACTGGATGGCCAGCGAAGTCAAGCCCGACGCCGCAGGCGCCGGCTGCGACGTCGCCGCCCTGCAGCGCAACATCGAGTTCGGCCGTAAATACAACATCACCGGCACGCCCACGCTGATCTTCGGCGATGGCACGCGCGCACCGGGCGCCATCCCTGCGGCGCAGGTCGAAGAAAAACTCAGCGCAGCCAACTGATGGCGTCGCCCCGCAGCGCGGCAGCGGCCATCCGCTACCGCGTCGAATGCGCCGACAGGCAAGCGCACCTGTTTGCCGTCACGCTGACCGTCGACAAGCCGGCGCCGCACCAGCGCGTGTCGCTGCCGGTGTGGATTCCGGGCAGTTACCTGGTGCGCGAATTCGCCAAAAACCTGCAAGGCCTGAACGCCAGGCAGGGCCGCCGCAACATCGCCATCGCGCAACTCGACAAGTGCACCTGGGAAGTCGATTGCACGCCCGGCCAGCCGCTCGTGCTGCGCTACGAAGTCTGTGCCTACGACAACTCGGTGCGCACTGCCTGGCTCGACGCCGATCGCGGGTTCTTCAACGGCACGAGCCTGTGTCTGCGCGTCGAAGCGCAAACCGATGCACCGCATGCGATCGAAGTCGTGGCGCCCAAGTTGTTGCCTGGGCATGCCCGCTGGTCTTGCGTCACCGCGCTGGTCGCCGACAAGGTCGACAAGCAGGGCTTCGGCACGTACCAGGCGACTGACTACGACGAACTGGCCGACAGCCCGTTCGAACTGGGCGCCTTCTGGAGCGGCGAGTTCGAAGCCTGCGGTGTTCCGCACCGCTTCGTCGTTGCCGGCGCCACCGCATCCTTCGACAGCGAGCGGCTCATCGCCGACACCAAAGCCATTTGCGAAACCGAGATGCGGTTCTGGCACGGTGACAAGGTCGGCAAGCGCGGTGGCGCGAAGCTCCCATTCGATCGCTACGTTTTCATGCTGAATGCCGTCGACGATGGTTATGGCGGACTGGAACATCGGCACTCGACCGCGCTGATCTGCACCCGCCGCGACCTGCCGCAACGCGGCGCCAAGAAGCAGCCCGAGGGCTACACCACGCTGATGGGCCTCAT
>JAQGMP010000277.1 GCA_028292285.1 Variovorax sp.
GGCCCGCCAGCAGGCCGCCGGCGATGGCGACCCGATCGACGACGGCGACGCCGGTGCCGGCCTGCGCAAACCAGCACGCCGTGGTCGAACTGGTGACTTCGACATCGCAGTGCATGCGCGCCGCCGCCGGCCCGAACGCGCGCCGCAGTGCCTGGCCGAATGGCGTGTTCTCGGGCGAGGAAATGACGCGCTCACCCGCGAGATCCATCGGGCGTATGAGCTTTCTGGCGGCGAGCGGGTGATCGTCGCGCATGACGCAGGCGAGGCCGCACTTGTAGTCCTTCACCGTCTCGATGTTGGGATGCTCGTGCGGCAGCAAGGCCACGCCAAGGTCATAAGACTGGTCGATCAACGCGGCACTCACCACGTCCGGTGCGACCACCCGCACCCGGCATTGCAGGCGTGGAAATCGCTCGTACATCAACATCATCGTGCGCGAGACGACGCTGGGCGCCAGGCTTGCCGACACGGCCAGACGCAAGGCGCCCGCGGTCGGATGGGCCAGCTCCCGGGCCACGTCGCGGACCTTCTCCACGCCGTGCCAGAGTGAATCGATTTCGGCGTAGAGCGCGTGTGCTTCTGGTGTTGCCACCAGCCGGCCCTTGACGTGCTCGAAAAGAACGAGTCCGACACTGCGGCTTGCCTGGGCCAGTGTCTTGCTGATGGCCGGTGGCGACACATGAAGCAGTTCGGCCGCGCTGTTGACCCCGCCCGCGATCATCACCGCACGAAACACTTCCATTTGTCTCAGGTTCATCCGGCTTCTTTGGGGGTTGTGGCGGTGTTAACCAGAGTTTAACGACCGCTCGCCGTCACTCCTTTTTGAAGTCGATCTTCCGGAGCATCCGGCTCCACAGATCGTAGGTCGCGCGCACGGTGTCTGCCAGGGCTTGCGGTGTCGAGCTCCGCGCCTCCACGCCGCCCAGCTCGAAATCCTTGCGCAGTGCGGGGGACCGAAGCGCTTCACCGATGGCCTTGTTCAGCCGGTCTACCGTCGGGGGTGCCATGCCTGCCGGCCCAAAGCACCCGATCCAGCTGTCGATGTCCATGCCGGGCACGCCTTGCTCCTGCATCGTCGGCAACTTGGGAAACAGTGCGCTGCGCTCGCGGGCGACGACCGCCAGCAGCCGGACCTTGCCTGATTTTTCCAGCGCCACCGCCGCCGACGAGGAGGCGAACTGCAGCTGGACGCGTCCGGAGAGAAAGTCGTTCGCCACATCGTTGGCGCCCTTGTACGGGACGTGGACGATGTCGATACCCGTCTGCCGCGCGAAGAGGTCGCCGTAGATGTGCGCCGAGGTGCCGATGCCTTGCGACACATAGTTCAGCCGGCCCGGCGCTGCCTTCGCATAGGCGATCAGTTCCTTCACGTCGTGCACCGGCACGGAGGTGTGAACCAGCAGCACCAGAGGGCCGACAGCGGCCATCGAAACCGGCGTGAAATCCTTGAAACTGTCGTAGCGCACCGCACTGAGCGTCAACGGCACCTGCGTCAGTGTCGACGATGGCGTATAGAGCAGCGTGTGCCCGTCCGGCGGCGATCTGGCCACTTCCATCGCGGCGATGGTGGTGCTGGCGCCCGGCCGGTTTTCCACGATCACGGGCGCACCCAGCAGCTGGGCCAGGGCTTGGCCCAGTTCACGCGCCTGCAGGTCGGTGCCGCCCCCCGGAGGGAAGCCGACGATCAGCCGGATCGGCTTGCCGGGAATGGGGAAGTCGGCGGCCATCGCGACGCGGATTTCCCAAGGTGCAAAAAACAGTGAGAGCGCAATGCAGAGACGCCGGCGTCCCCCGAGTGTCGTGTGGCCCATTTCAGTGGGCGGCCCGACTCGGCGCACCGGCTCGCGCGGCCTGCATGGGCTCGAACTCGTGCACCTTCTCGGGACGAAGGGTTCGGTAGACCGGCGCCACCGTGCGGTCTTCGTCCACCAGCGTGATGCGGTCGATTTCCGTCTGGTCATCGGCGCTCAGGCGAATCTCCAGGGCCCGGATGTTGTCGGTCAGGTGCTGCGGTTTGTCCGCGCCGGCGATGACCGTGAAGGTGGCTGGGCGGGACAGGAGCCAGGCAAGCGACAGCTGAGCCAAGGTCCACCCGCGCTCCTGGGCGAAAACCGCCAACTGCGCCTGCACCTTCCAGTTGCGCTCGGACTGCCAGGCGGGCGTGTTCGGGTTGTTGGCCTGGCGTGTGCCGGCTACGATCGCATCGCGGCCGTACGCTCCCGCGAGCAGTCCGCCGGCCAGGGGGAAGTACGACGTCATGCCGATTCCGTACTTGACGCAAAAAGGTTCCATCCGCTTCTCGGCATCGCGGTAGAGCAGGTTGTAAAAATCCTGGGCCGAGATGAACTTGCCGAGTCCGGATTTCTCTGCCGTGAAATGCGCCTCGCACAGTTCCCACTCGAACAGGTTGGAGGCGCCGATGTAGCGGACCTTGCCGGCCCGGACCAGATCGTCGAGTGCACGCAGCGTTTCTTCGATGGGGCTTTCGCGGTCGGGCCAGTGCAGCTGGTAGAGGTCGATGTAGTCGGTCTTCAGGCGCCGGAGACTGTCCTCGCAGGCACGCACGATGGCGATCCGTGAGGCACCCGCATCGTTGGGGCCATCGCCCATGCGGTTGCCGAATTTGGTGGCGATCACAGCCCGCCGGCGCTTGGCGCCTTCGAGCGCGAGGCCGAGCGCGCTTTCCGATTTGCCGATCCCGTAGCTGTTGGCGGTATCGAAGTAGTTGATGCCCAGGTCCAGCGCCTGGTCGACGACCGCCTGGACCGCGTCCTGTTTGACGAAGCCGCCGAAAGCGAAGCAACCGATCCCGACGGCCGAGGCCACCAAGCCGGAGCGACCCACATGGCGGTACTGCATGCCGCCCTCGTCCCTCGGCGTGAGGCCGATCGCGGTGACCCGTCGATCGAGGTCGGCGTCCTGCAAGTTGTCGGCACTGCTCATACGTCCATCCGGATGCCGGCCTCCTTGATGATGGGTCCCCAGCGTGTGCGATCGCGAGACACCGATCGCTGGAACTGGGCCGGTGTCCCGCCCACGGGCACCAGTCCCATCTTGTGCAGCGCGTCCGTGACTTCGGCCGTCGCCAGCGCTTCGGTGGCAATGGCCGCGTACTCGGCGGCGAGCGCACCGGGAAGGCCGGCCTTGCCGTAGAGGCCGAACGATGTCACCGCGACGTAGCCCGGATAGCCGGCCTCTGCCAGCGTCGGAATGTCGGGTGCCAGCACGGTGCGCTTGTCGCTGGCATGGGCGAGGATTTTGAGCTTGCCGGCGCGATGCTGCTCGAGGTAGTCGGGCAGGATCGATCCGCTCGCGGGCAGCTGATTTCCGAGCAGATCGGTGAGCAGCGGCGCGCCGCCGCGATAGGCCACCGACTGCAGCGGCAGCTTCAACTGCTTGCCCAGCTGGTAGATGACCAGCGCGCTCATGCTGACCGGGCTCGGCACACCGATGGAGCCTTGCTGCGGATCCTTGCGCACCGATTCGAAGTAGTCGTTCAGCGTGTTGTGGCCGGACCCCGCATTGACCGTGATGGCCATCGGTGCCGACGCGCACTCGACCACGGCCTGCAGGTCTTTTTCGGCGTCGAAGGTGGGCCGCCCGATGAAGAGCGGCAGCAACGAGACGGCGGAGTTAGGCGCCATCATCAGGTAGGAGCCGTCGGCGTCGAACTGCCGGAGGTACTGCACTGCCACCAGGCCACCCGCGCCCGACTTGCTTTCCACCACGACCGTGCGCTTGAGCCGTGTCTGCAGGCTTTTGGCGAGCATGCGCGCCAGCGTGTCGGAGGACGTGCCGGGCGGCACGGTCAGGATGATGGTCAGCGGCTTGTTGCTCTGGGCGCGCACCAAGCCAGGTGCGGCCATCGCCACCGGGGCGGCAGCCAATGCCGCCACCAGTCGACGCCTGTTCAGCGAGGGGCTCATTCTTTGTCTCCGTTTGGGATGCGGTCGTCCCATCGTTCTCGGGTTAATGGCTGTCGGTGTCGCGCATCGTTGCCTTTTGGCAGGCAGGGATCATTATTGGCAAGCTCCGCGTGGACATCAAATGAAAAAAATGGCGAGGGGATTAGCCATCGGTTAACTGTGCGGCGCCGTGCGCCGTCCGGTCCTTAGAATCCGCGCCATGACAGATCACGGCGCGCACCACTGACCATGCCGACGAATGCGACCCGTGCAAAAAACGGCACGCCTGCCCGCTCTGTGGCCCGGCTCGTCGACATCGCGCACGAAGCCGGTGTCTCGACCAGCACGGCCGGACGGGTGCTGCGAAATTCCCATCTGCCGGTGGCGCCCGCGGTCGCGCAGAAGGTGCGCGAGGTGGCGCAACGTCTGGGCTACGTGCCCAACGTGGCCGCCCGGAACCTGCGCGGCGCCCAGCCCCGAACGATCGGGCTGGTCGTCGGCGACATGCTCGACCCCTATTACGGCACCGTGGCCGAGGCGGTCACCGAGCGCGCCGAGTCCGTGCATGGCTTTCTCGCGGTGGTCTGCAACATACAGCGCGATCCCTCGCTCGAGCTCAAGTATTGCCAGCGGTTGTGGGAGCACCGCGTGGCCGGGCTGATCCTGACCGGCGGCGGCTTCGACCAGCACCTTCACGCCGCTGAACTGGGCCGGCTGGCGCGCAGCATGCAGGCCGCGGGCGTGACCGTCTGTACGCTCGGGCCGAGGCTGATCGATGCGCCCATGTTCTGTGTCGACAACGCACTGGCCGGGCGGATGGCGGCGACGCAATTGCTGGCCGCGGGGCACCGCCGCATCGGCGTCGTCAATGGCCATGCACGCAGCGAGACCGGCCGCTTGCGGCTGGCCGGCTGCCTCGACGCCTTGAAGGAGGCCGGCACCCGGGTGCAGTTGTGCGAGGTCGACTATCGGGCCGACGCCGTGAAGGCGGCGCTGCCGGGGTTGCTTGCCCGCACGCCGCGCATCACCGCCATCCTGGCCACGTCGGACTTCATGTCCCAGGCGGTGGTGGGTTGCCTGCAGGCGCTGGGCGTCGCCATACCGCGGCAGATCTCCGTCGTCGGGATGCGCGGCACCGACCTTTCTTCGCTGTCGGTCCGCATCACCAGCGTGGACGTGCAGATCGCGGAATCCAGCCGGGCCGCGCTGGATTACATCGCCGGGCGCACGACCGGAAGTGCGAAGGCGCTGCCCGTGCTGGTGCCGCTGCTGAGTCCCGGCGACACGCTGGCGCCGCCCGGGTAGCGGGTTTTCTCTGTATCCCGATGCGCTCGGCACGGTCAACATGTCAAGGTTGTCTTAAAGCCAATCGCATTCTGAAAAGGAGACAGACATGAGCCTTCGTCTTTCGAGCTTCCTCTCGCGTGCCCTCGTGGTGGCCCTTGTCGCGACGCTCGGCGGCCTGGCGCAAGCGCCGGCCCGGGCCGAGGACTATCCAAGCCATCCGATCAAGTTCATCGTGCCCTTCAGTCCGGGCGGCAGTTCGGACACCGTCGCCCGCCTGATCGCCAAGGATGCCCAGAAGTATCTGGGACAGCCTTTCATCATCGAGAACCGGCCCGGCGCCGCCGCGATGATCGGACTGAACGAACTGGTCAAGGCCAAGCCGGACGGCTACACCATCGGGATCACCAACAGCGGCATGGTCACGCAGCCCATCTATGGCGTTGCCAAATACAACTACGTGACCGACCTGCAGGCCGTCGCGCAGGTGGGCGAGGTGCCGTTCCTGCTGTGCGTGAAGGGCGACTCGGACTTCAAGACGATCGAGGACCTGATCGCTTTCGCCAAGGCGAATCCCAATGCGGTCAACTACGGCATCACCGGCATCGGCAACACCTCGCACATCGGACCCGAGCACCTCAAGTACCTCGCCAAATTTCCGATGGAAGCAGTCAATTTCAGCGGCGGCGGTGAACTCATCACCGCCTTGCTGGGCGGCCACATCCAGGCCGGCGGCATCAACCCGGTCGACATCCGCGAACAGGTCAAGGCCGGAAAAATCCGGCCGCTGGTCATCTTCGGCGACAAGCGCCTGAGCGATCCGCTCTTCAGCAATGTGCCGACGGCCAGCGAGCGCGGCTTCCCGGTGACGGTGACGTTGTGGCAGGGCATCGGCGCACCCAAAGGCATGCCCGAGGCGGTGCGCGCCAGGCTGTCGATGGCGTTCGAAAAGATCATGGCCGACAAGGAAACGCAGGACGCGCTGCGCGGCCTCGGGCTCGACCCGGTGTACCTGGGTCCGGCGGACTTCACTCGCAAGTGGTCGGAAGAGCAGACCCGCTACACGAAAGTGGTGACCGACACCGGCATCCTGCAGATGGTGCGGAGCCAGACGAAATGACGGCCGCAGCAGCCCCGGCCAACGGCTTCAAGTACCGCGCTCTCGAGTTCCACTCGGCCCGCATGTGGCAGTGGGCCCAGGTCGACCAGTCGCTGGCTTTCATGGAGAAGTTCGGGCTCAACGCCCTGGTGTTCCATCAGAACGACATCGTCGAGCATCTCGTTTTTCCGGAGGCTTTTTTCCCTGAAGAACTGATGTGGAAGCGGTGGCCGGTGCGCATGCACTCGATCTACCAGAACCGCCACTACATCAACCGCGTGGTGCGCGCGGCGTCGGAGCGCGGCATCGGGTTCTATCTGGAGATTAAGGAAATCTGGTTCGCCGATCCGCTGCTGGAACTGGTGCCGGACTTGCGCATGGCCGATGGCTCCGTGTGCGCCAGCAACCCGTTCTGGTGGGAGTTTCTGGACCTCAAGTTGCGCGAGCTGCTGAAGGCCGTGCCCGGTCTTGCCGGCGTGATCGTGAGCCCGGGAACGCGCGAGAGCAAGGTGTCGATCTCGACGAACACCTGCACCTGCGCCCGGTGCCAGGCCACCGACCCGACGGACTGGTACGCCAACTTGCTGGGTGCCATGCACCGCCCGCTGGCCGAGCACGGCAAGAGCCTGGCCGTGCGCGACTTCTCGTATTCCGCCGACCAGCAAAGCCGCATGCTGGACGCGGCGCGGCGTGTGAGCAGCGACATCATCATCTCGCTGAAGAACACGCCG
This sequence comes from Variovorax sp., assembly GCA_028292285.1. Classification (GTDB taxonomy): domain Bacteria; phylum Pseudomonadota; class Gammaproteobacteria; order Burkholderiales; family Burkholderiaceae_C; genus Variovorax. The sequence goes on from JAQGMP010000277.1 coordinate 7,020, forward strand.
CACGATTACTACCCGACCTTCCCCGATAACCCGCGCATCGGGCACACGGCAGGCTTGCCGCAGTGGATCGAGTACGACACCTGGGGCCAGTTTTTCGGCATAGGCGTGTACCCCGTCAGCGTGGTCGAAGACATGCAGCGGCGCATGCGCCACGCCCTGGCCAGCGGCGCCGAGGGCATCGCCCTGCGCACCGACTGGGAGGTCATCACCGACGCCGGTTCATTCAACAGTCCGAACATCCTCAACATGGTCGGCGGCGCCATGCTGTCGGGCAACGTGGACATCGATCTGGCCGAGGTGTATGCGGCGTGGGCGCAGCACGGCGTGTATTCGCCACTGCGCGAGGCGTCGATGATGGCGCCGCTGCACGTGCCGACCGACCCCCGTGCGGCACAGCGGCTGCGCGACTTCATGCGCCACTCCTGGGACGTGATGGAAAAGGCGGCTTATGTACGCGGCCATCTCTTTCACGAGGACGACCAGTACTGCGACACCGTGGAGCGCGCGATGGACATGCTGGTGCACATTCACGGCCGCGACGACTGGGAGCCTGGGGCGTCGCGCCTGCTCGATCCGACAC
>JAQGMP010000354.1 GCA_028292285.1 Variovorax sp.
TGCAGGGGCAGATCGCGGCGCAGCTGTCGGGGCTGATCGGGCAAGACGGCGCGACCGCCGTGCAAGGCCTCATCAAGAGCGCGAGCTCGCCGGCGCGCGGGCTCATCGCCGGCACCATCAGCATCGTGGTGCTGATCATCGGCGCGACCACGGTATTCGCCGAGCTGCAGAGCGCACTCGACCGCATCTGGCATGTGCCCGAAAAAGAAAAACCGACCGGCGTCTGGGGCATCCTGCGGGCGCGCGTGCTGTCGTTCGGCCTCATCCTCGGGCTGGCGTTTTTGCTCATGGTGTCGCTGGTCGTGAGCGCCGGCGTGGCGGCTTTCGGCAACTGGACCGCCGGCCTGCTGCCGGGCTGGGAGCTGCTGCTGCAGGGCGTGAACGTGCTGGTATCGATCGGCATCACCACGGTGCTGTTCGCGATGATTTTCAAATTCATGCCGACCGCGCCGATCCGCTGGCACGACGTCTGGATCGGCGCCATCGTCACGGCCGTGCTGTTCGAGGTCGGCAAGATCGCCATCGGCATCTATCTGGGCAAGAGCGGGGTGAACGAGTCGTTTGCCGCGGCCGGCTCGCTGGTCGTGCTGCTGGCCTGGGTCTACTACGCAGCGCAGATCTTTTTGCTGGGCGCGGAGTTCACCAAGGTCTACGCCGACGAGCATGGCTCGGCTGCCGGCGCCAAGGCGGTGACGGCCACCAAGGTGGCGGCGGCCACGGCCGATGCCGGCACCGACCTTCATGCGGCACCGGCGATGGCATCGGCTGCGGCGCGCAAGGCGGGTGCGAACGTGCCGATGTCGGCGGTTGTCGATTCGACCGCTGCCGACCAATCGCCAGCGGAGAGCACCGATCTGGCCCGCGCCGCGAAGGCGAACCGCGAGGTCGACCAGCGGATCAAGCTGGAGGTCGCCACGCTGGCGCGCAAGGTCGTGCTGCTGGCCGTGGCCACGGCCGTCAGCGCCGCGGTCGGACGCTGGCAAAAGCAGCAGCGCCAGAACGATCGCAAGTTTCGGCAGCAAGCCCAACGAGATGCCCAGCGCGCGCACGGGCGCGGACGAGGCGCGCGAGCGTAACGACGCGAGCCCGACGTTCCTGTACAAAGCGTCATGGCCGAACCCATCCTGCTCACCACCGCCCGCGTTTCCACCTTCGACGGAGACCGGCTCATGACCGGGGCCAGCGGCTTTTTCTTCGAGCGCGGCGACAAGCTCTTTTTCGTGACCAGCCGGCACGTCGTCATCGACACGCCGACCAAGCACTTTCCCAACCGCATCGACATCGAGCTGCACACCGACGCGGTCAACCTTACGCTGTCGACCCAGCTCACGCTGTGGCTCTACAAGGACGGCAAGAGCGTGTGGCGACAGGGCAGCGACCCCGGCGGCGAGATCGACGTGGCGGCCATCGAGATCGACCGCGCGCTGCTGCCGCCGTCGGTCGCCATCCAGTGCTTCAACACGGCGCACCTGCAGAGCACGCTCGACGAGGTCGAGGTCGGCAGCGCGCTGCTGGTGGTCGGCTATCCGCTGGGCTTTCACGATGTCATCTATCACCTGCCGGTGGTGCGGCACGCGGTGATCGCGTCGTCTTTCGGCATCCGGTTTCAAGGCCAGGGTTTCTTTTTGACCGATGCGCGCACGCACCGCGGCACCAGTGGCGCGCCGGTCGTCATGCGGGCGCCGGGCAGCGACCCGAAGCTGCCGTGGAAGTTGTTGGGCGTGCACTCGGCGCGCATGGACATGGGCACGCGCGACCTGGTGCTCGACGAGTCGCTGGGGCTCAATTGCGCGTGGTACGCCGACATCCTGCTGACACTGACGGCCGATATGCCTTTGCCTGCACCGGCGGTCGCGTCCCAACCCGGGCCCGCGCCCACGCCCGTGGCCTGACAACCGGTCGGCGTACGCACTGACAAACGGGCAGCACTCGCTGTCGACTTGCGGTTCACAATGGTTTGTTTGTGGCCGGCCGATGGCGGCCGTGCGAAGGGTTTCATGGTTTCCCCGTCTGCTTCGATTCCAGATCCGGCCGAAAGCGTTTTACCGGCCGAAGCGTCGCACGCGTTGAACTTTCCGGTGGTCGGCCTGGGCGCGTCGGCAGGCGGGCTCGAAGCGCTGATGCGCGTGTTCGAGCAAATGCCGGCCAGGCCGGGCATGGCGTTCGTCACGATCCTGCATTTGTCGCCCTCGCACGAGAGCAACGCGGCGGCCATCGTGCAACGCATGACCACCATGCCCTGCGTGCAGGTCACCGAATCGACCCGCATCAGGGTCGACCACATCTACTTCATTCCACCCGGCTTCGACCTGCTGATGGACGACGGCCACCTGCGGCCGATACCGCGTGAGCAGATGAAAGGGCCGCACCTGGCCATCGATCTGTTCTTTCGCACCCTGGCGCTGGTGCATCGCGAGCGCGCGATCTGCGTTGTGCTGTCGGGCACCGGCAGCGATGGCGCGGTCGGGCTCACGCGCATCAAGGAACAGGGCGGCGTGACCCTTGCGCAGACGCCGGAAGACGCCGCCTACGACGGCATGCCGCGCGCCGCAATCGCCACCGGCATGGTCGACTTCGTGCTGCCGGCCGTCGACATGGCGCAGCGGTTGATCGAGCTGTGGGCCAACGCCCAGCGCATTCGATTGCCCGACGCCGACCAGATATCGCCGTTCATCAAGAACGTGGACGATCCGGCCGACGCGCAGCGCGCCGAGTCGGCCTTGCAGGAAGTGATGGCGCTGCTGCGTACGTACACCCAGCACGACTTCCGGCACTACAAGCGCGCCACCGTACTGCGGCGCATCGAGCGCCGGCTGCAGGTCAACCGGTTGGCCGACCTGCCTGCGTACCGCGATTTTCTGCATGCGCACCCCGACGAATCCGGGCCCTTGCTGCAGGACATGCTGATCAGCGTGACCAACTTCTTCAGGGACCGCGAGGCCTTCGAGGCGTTGGAGCGCGAGGTCATCCCGCAGCTGATCGAAGGCAAGGGGCCCGGCGATTCGGTACGGGCCTGGGTGGCCGGCAGTGCGACGGGCGAAGAAGCCTATTCGCTGAGCATGCTGCTGAGCGAGCACGCGGCGCAGCAATCGCAGGTGGTCGACGTGCAGATTTTTGCCACCGACATCGACGAGCGTGCCATCGGCGTGGCGCGCAAGGGCCTGTACCCGGACGGCATCATCGAAGACATTCCGCCGTCGCGCCTGCGCCAGTTCTTCGTCAAGGAACTCGACCAGTACCGTGTATCGGCCGTCGTGCGGGAGCCGGTGCTTTTCGCGGTGCACAACCTGCTGCGCGATCCACCGTTTTCGCGGCTCGACCTGATCTGCTGCCGTAACCTGCTGATCTACCTCGACCGCAATGCGCAGGCCCACGTGCTGGAGATGTTCCGGCTGGCGCTCAAGCCGGGCGGCTACCTGTTTCTGGGCACGTCGGAGTCGGCCGACGTCGTCGGTTCGCTCTTCACCGCAGTCGACAAAAAGCACCGCATCTACCGCGTCAATCCGCAGACACCGCCGGCCCGCCATCTGCCGTTCGTCAGCGATTTGCCGATGGAGCGCGCCTATGCGGCGCAAGCCGCCGGCCGCAATGCGGTGCGGCAGCAACGCCCCGCCTTTGCCGAACTGCACCAGCGCGCGCTCGAACAGTTTTCGCCGCCCAGCGTGCTCATCGATGCGCAGCACAACGTGCTGCATTTGTCGAATGGCGTCGGCCGCTTTCTGGAACACGGCAGCGGCTTGCCCTCGCACAACCTGCTGCACAACGTGCGGGCCGACATCCGGCTCGAACTGCGCACGGCATTGTTCAAGGCATCGCAGGCGCAGCACAGCGTGGAGACGCGGCTGACGCAGGAAGAGGTCGACGGCCGCAAGCGCTTTTTGAACATCATCGTGCGGCCGTTCAAGCAGGAAGCCGACAAGCCGGCGCTCACGCTGGTGGTGTTCGACGAAGTCGAAGAGAGCATGACCGTGTACGACGGCGACCCGCCCGACGCCGCGCGTGCCCAGCTCATCGGCCAGCTCGAAGAAGAGATCAAACAGCTCAAGCTGCATCTGCAGGACACGCTCGAAGGCTCCGAGTCGTCGACAGAAGAATTGAAGGCGTCGAACGAAGAACTTCAGGCCATCAACGAAGAACTGCGCTCGGCCACGGAAGAACTCGAGACCAGCAAGGAAGAGCTGCAGTCGATGAACGAGGAGCTGGTGACCGTCAACTACGAGCTCAAGATCAAGGTCGAAGAGCGCGGGCACATCAACGACGACCTGCAGAACCTGATCACCTCGTCGGAGATCGCGACGGTGTTCGTCGACCGCGGCATGCGCATCAAGCGCTACACGCCGCACGCGAGCCGCCTCTTCAACCTGATCCCGTCGGACGTCGGACGCTCGCTGTTCGACATGACCAGCCGGCTCGACTATGCCGAGCTGGCCGAGGATGCGGCGTCGGCCTTCAAGACGCTGCGCGCCATCGAGCGCCGGGTGGCCAGCAACGATGGCCGGCACTTTTTTGCGCGCATCCTTCCGTACCGTACGGCCGAAGACAAGATCGAAGGCGCGATCCTCAATTTCTTCGACGTGACCGAGCTGCGGCGGGCCGAAGACCGGGTGCGTCTGGCGGCTGCCACCACGCGCGACTACGCCATCATCACCACCGACGAGGCGGGGATGATCGTCACCTGGAACGCGGGCGCCGAACGCATTTTCGGCTACCGCGAAGACGAAATCGTGGGCCGTTCGTTCGCCGCCATCTTCACGCCCGAAGACCAGGCCAGAGGCACGCCGGCAGCTGAGTTGCGGCGCGCGCTGGAGGTCGGCCGCGCCGAGGACGACCGCTGGCACCAGCGCAAGGACGGCAGCCGGCTCTTTTGCAGTGGCGTGACCACCCCGCTCGATGGCGATGCCGGCCGCGGCTTTGCCAAGATCGCGCGCGACATGACCGGCACCAAGCAGCAGGAGCTGGCGCAGGAGCATCTGCTGTTCAAGGAAAAAAAGGCGAGCCTGAGCGCGCAGATGGCGAACGAGCTCAAGGACAAGTTCCTGGCCGTCATGTCGCACGAACTCAAGCAGCCGCTCAACCTGATCCAGATGAACGCCGAACTGCTCACGCGGTTGCCGGGCCTGAGCGACAACCCGTCGGTGCGGCGCATCGGCGACACCATCAAGCGCGCCGTCGGCAGCCAGACCAAGATCATCAACGACCTGCTCGACCTGTCGCGCATTCGCACCGGCAAGCTGCGGCTCAACCGCATGGGTATCGACTTGGGCGATGTGGCTCGCTCATTGGTGCAGTCGGCCGCGGCGGACGCCGAGAGCAAGAAGATCACGCTGGACGTGCAGAGCGAGCCGGGCCTGGGTTGCTACTGCGACCCGGTGCGCGCCGAGCAGATCGTCTGGAACCTCATCAGCAACGCGGTGAAGTTCACGCCCGAAGGCGGCCGCGTGACCGTGGCACTGACACGCGATGCCGAGTTCGCGAAGATCACGGTCACCGATTCGGGCATCGGCATCGCGCCCGAATTCTTGCCGCACGTGTTCGGCATGTTCAACCAGGCCACGGTCGACGTGGCGACCACCAACGGCGGCCTCGGCATCGGGCTGGCACTGGTGCAGGAACTCACGCACGCGCATGGCGGCCGGGTCGAAGTCACGTCGGAAGGCGTCGGCGAAGGAGCGAGCTTCAGCGTGTGGCTGCCGCTCAACGACGACGCCGTGCCGGCCGCTGCGGCGCCGTTGCTGTCGTCGGTGAGCCTGGCCAACTGGCGCGTGCTGGCGGTCGACGACTACGCCGACGGCTTGGTGCCGTTCGCCGAAGTGCTGCGGCTCGAAGGCGCCTCCGTCGACATCGCGGAAAGCGGCAAGAAGGCGCTGGAATTGCTCGAAGCCAACACCTACGACTTGCTGGTGTCCGACCTCGGCATGCCCGAGATGGACGGCTACCAGCTCATCGCCGAAGTACGGCGCCGGCCCGCCACGCAAAATCTTGCAGCCATCGCGATGTCCGGCTTCGGGCGACGTGCCGATGCGCGGCGTGCGCTGGAGGCGGGCTTCAACGCGCATGTGTCGAAGCCGGCGGCGGTGGAAGAGTTGAAGGCGGCGCTCAGCCGGTTGTAGCCACCGACGGCAACCCGAGCACCTGCCGCAACAGCACCACCCGCGGATTGCGTGGCGCCGCCCGATAGATCAGTGCCACCGGGTTCGACGGCACCGGCGGCTGCACCCGTACCTGCTTGACGGCACCCGCGCCTTGCGCCGCGCGCAGCACCGCGCCCGGCACGACGCTCAGCCCGAGGCCGGCAGCCACCAGCCGCACGTTGGTCACCGGGCTGGTCGACTCGATGACCGGAAGCGGCGCCACCACGCCCTCGCGGCGAAAGACCTCTTCCATCATGCGGCGCACCATCGACGACGCGGCCGGCATGATCCAGCGCTCCGTCGCCAGCCGTTGCCAATCGACCTTGCGCGCCCGCGCCAGCGGATGGCCGAACGGCGCGATCACCGCGAAGTCGGCATCGAACAACCGCTCGTAGTGCAGCTGCTGGCCGGCGGCTTCGGACATCTCGGTCGGGTAGCTGGTGACCAGCGCATCGAGCCGGCCTTCGAGCAGCGACTGCACGAGCAGCGGCACGCGCTCTTCGATGAGTTGCACGCGGACTTCGTTGCTTGCGAAGAGGCGCTTCAACGTGTCAGGCAGGTAGCCCTGCGCCACGAAAGGCGGCGCGCCGATGCGCAGCAGCGTGAGCGTCGGCTCGGCCGAGGCTTCGGCGCCGACGTGCGCGAGTTCTTGCAGCAAGAGCGCGGCTCCGCGTATCGCGACCTCGCCACGCGGCGTCGGCGCGAGCCCGCGGGCGCTGCGCACGAACAAGGCGAAGCCGAAGGCGCCCTCGATTTCGTGCAGCGCCTTGCTCAACGCGGGCTGCGTCAGGTTGTGCATGGCGGCGGCGGCGCGGAGGCTGCCGCCGCGCTGCAGGTCGACCAGCAACTGCAGGTGCCTGAATCGCAACCGCGCCACGAGGCGGCGCGTTTCCATCGAGGTGTCGGCGTTCATGGGCATTCCAGAAAGTTGGCACTGCATGAAAACATAGAACTGTTCGATATCGCTTCGAAACTCTAAGCTGGCCGCACAAGAAGGAGACAAAGCATGCAACGGCGTTCATTCGTTCTTTCGGCCTCTGCGCTGGCGCTGGTGTCGCTTGGCGCGCGCGCTGCCGATGCGTTCCCCGTCAAAACCGTGCGCGTCATTTCGCCGTACGCGGCCGGCGGCGGACCCGACGTGCAGTTGCGCCAGGCCGGCCCCTCCCTCGGCGAGGCGCTGGGCCAGTCGATCATCGTGGAGAACAAGGTCGGCGCAGGCGGCGTGCTGGCCGCACAGTACGTGGCGCAGCAGCCGGCCGACGGCTACACGCTGTTGATGGGCTCGAACACGCACATCATCCAGAAGGCGATGCAGCCCGACCTGCACTTCGACCCCGTCACCGACTTCGCGCCGGTGAGCAACCTGGCCTCGTCGCCCACCGTGCTGGTGGTCAGCGCGGACTCGCCCTACAAGAAGCTGGACGACCTGATCGCAGACGCCAAATCGCGGCCCGGTTCGATGAATTACGGCTCGGGCGGCATCGGCACTTCTGCGCACCTGGCCGGCGCCACACTGGTGTCGTTGGCGGGCGTCAAGGCCACGCACATTCCGCTGAAGGGCTCGGTCGAGATCGCCGCGTCGTTGATTCGCGGCGACACGCAGTTCGCGTTTCCGGTCGCCGGCACCGGCATCCCGCAAGTCAAGGGCGGCAAGTTGCGCGCGTTGGCGGTCACCAGCCGCAATCGCCTGAAAGAACTCCCCGACGTGCCGACGCTCTACGAGCTGATGCAAAACGACCTCGCCATCCAGGAGTCGTGGTTCGGCATCTGGGCGCCTGCCAAAACGCCGCTCGACGTGCAGCTCACGCTCAACGCGGCGATCCGGAAAGTGGCGAGCGCGCCGGCGCTCAAGGCTGCTTACGAAGCGGTCGGCAACGAAGCGACGGCGAGCGAAAGTCCGCAAGCCTTTGCGGCCTTCGTGCGAAGCGAAACGCGCAAATGGACCGACATCGTGAAGCTCGCCGGCGCGACCGGCACCTGACTCAACCCGCATAACCGCAACACCATGGCCAAACCACTCGAAGGCGTGCGCGTGCTCGACATGTCGCACGTCATTGCGGGGCCGCTCGCCTCGCTCTACCTGGCGCAGCTCGGCGCCGAAGTCATCAAGATCGAAGCGCCGCAAGGCGGCGACGTCATGCGCGCCAGCAAGGGCAGTGCGGCAGCCGACGAGGGCGACACGCCGGCCGGCTTCGCGGCGCTCAATGCAGGCAAGCTTTCACTGGCGGTGGACATCCGCACGCCCGAGGGGGCCGATGCGGTGCGTGCGTTGGCGCGCACGGTCGACGTCTTCATCGAAAACTTCCGGCCTGGCGTGGTCGCGAAATACGGCCTGGGCTACGACGCGATTCGCGAGATCAACCCGGACGTCGTGTACTGCTCGATCTCCGGTTACGGGCAGGAGGGCGAATGGTCGCGCCGCGGTGCCTACGACCACGTGGTGCAGGCGCTCACCGGCATGATGATGATGTCCGGCGACAGCGACGATGCGCCGCCGCTCAAGGTCGGTTTCCCGGTCATCGATGTGGCGGTGGGCATGCTCGGCGCGCTGTCGATCGTGGCGGCCGTGCACCGGCGCTCACGCGAGCCCGAAGGCGCGCGCGGCCAGTACATCGACGCATCGATGGTGCAAGCCGCGCTGATGCTGATGTACCCGAACGCCAGCAGCTTTTTGACGCACCGCACCGAGCCGAAGCGCGTCGGCAACCGCGGCTACACCGGCAGCCCGACCGCCGACACCTACCGCTGCGCCGACGGCTGGCTGGCCACGGCCGCCAACACGCCCGCGCAGTTTCGCAAGCTCAGCGCCGTGATCGGGCTCGAAGCGTTGTGCAGCGACGACCGGGCGCTCGACCTTGCATCGTTCAACGCACCCGGCGGCGGCTTCGTCATTGCCCGCGACCTGCCTTACGTTCAGCAGTGCTTTCGGGATGCCTTTGCCACGCGCTCGGCCGCCGACATGGAAATGCAGCTCAATGCGGTCGGGGTGCCGGCGGCGCGGGTGCGCAAGCTCGGCGAGTTTCTGGACGAGGTGCAGGCCGGCAACGGCATCGCCCTCCGTGTGACGAGCCACGTGCAACAGGCAGGCTCCGCGGTGCGTACGCCGGGGCTGGGCTTCTCGTACCGCTTCGACGGCGCGCCGAGCACCACGGGTGCGCCATCGCTCGGCCAGGACAACCCGGCGCTGCTGACGGAACTCGGCTTCGGGCCCGACGCGATCCGATCGATGCGCGGCCAGATCGGCACCGCCGCCTATTGACGAGGCGCTGGCGGGCACTAGATTGGAGGCATGAACTTCGAGCCGAATCCCGCGCCGCTGAACCCTGCGGCCACCACGACATCGACACCCGCTGCGCACCGCGGCCCGCGCGCGCTGTGGGCCGCCGTCGCCGTGCTGGCGGTCGCCGTCATCGCGATGGGCGGCGTCTTGTTGAAGCAGAGCCCCGGCGACGTGGCAAAGAACGCTGCGCCAGCCACGACGTCCGCGTCTAACCTTGCGGGCACGCAGCCTGCACCTAACGATGGCATTCCGCCGCCGTTGCCCGTTACGCCCATGCCGGCGGTGACGACGCCTGCACCTGACGTACCTTCCGCGCCCGCTGTGGCGGCGCAGCCAGCCTCGCCCGCACCGATGATGGCGGGCGCTTCGCCGCAACCTGCATCGTCGATACCCGCCGCCATCGCGCCGCCCGCGGCACCGCTCTGTACCGTTTGCGGCCACGTCGAGTCGGTCCGCACCGTGCAGCGCGAGCAGCCCACCAGCGGCGTCGGTGCCGTGGCCGGTGGCGTCGTCGGCGGTGTGGTCGGCAACCAGGTCGGGCACGGCAACGGACGGACCGCGGCCACTCTGCTGGGCGCGGTCGGTGGCGGCTTTCTGGGCAACCACATCGAGCGCCGTACGCACACGCTGACGCGCTACGAGGTGACGGTGCGGATGGACGATAGCTCGCGCCGTACCGTCGAAACGCGCAGCGCGCCGCCCATCGGCAAAGACGTCACGTTGAAGGGTCAGGTGCTCAGGCCGGCGAACCGGCACCTCTGAGCCCGAGGGTTCGAGGCTCCGAGGCCGAGGGTTTAATGCGGAGATGCGCACCCTCTTGCTTTTCGTCGCCACCGCCCTGGCGGAAATCATCGGTTGCTACTTGCCCTGGCTTTGGTTGAAGCAGGGCAAACCGATTTGGCTGCTGCTACCCGCCGCCTTCTCGCTGGCGCTCTTCGCTTGGCTGCTCACGCTGCACGGCGCCGCGGCCGGCCGTGTGTATGCCGCGTATGGCGGCGTGTACATCGGCGTTGCCATCGTGTGGCTGTGGGCGATCGAAGGCATCCGGCCGACGCCGTGGGATTGGGCCGGCAGCGCGGTCGCGCTGGCGGGGATGGCAATCATCAGTTTTCAGCCGCGGTAGTGCCAACTGACTGAATCAATCGCCTCAGTGGTGGTGCCCGTGCGCCCCATGCACATGCCGGTGCTCGATCTCGACCGGCAATGCCGCTCGCACTTCCATCACCTTCAAGTTGAAGCGCACTTCCATGCCCGCCAACGGATGGTTGCCGTCGAGCAGCACCTTGTCGCCCTTGACCTTCATGACGGTGAAGACGTGTTCCG
>JAQGMP010000355.1 GCA_028292285.1 Variovorax sp.
CCAAGGCTGTCGTTCAGCAGCATGGTCTTCTTGTGCGCCGTTTGCCGGACCGGTCGGCCCTTAGTGCGCCGGCGGTTGCGGCCAGGCCCGTTGCGGCTCGCGGATCAACTCGAAAGCGCGCGACACCTTGAGCACGCCCAGGTCGTCGAAGCGTTGCCCGGCGATCTGCAGGCCGATCGGCATGCCCGCCGTGCTGTAGCCGCAGTTGATCGACGAGGCCGGCTGTTCCGACATGTTGTACGGCACGGTGAACCCGATGTGCTCCAGTGGCCGCAGCGGGTCGTTGGTCGGCGACGCATGGTCGGCGGGTGCCGGCATGTTGGGCGACACCGGCGAGATCACGAAGTCGTACTTCGCGCAGGCATTGACCGCTGCGACCCGCGTCGCATGGAACTGGCTGAACGCGCGGAACACGTGCTCGCCGCTGAAGCCGGCCGCGCTTTCGGCCCACTGCAGGATGTAGGGCAGCACCTTGGCGCGCCGCTCCGGTGGCAGCGCATTCAAGTCGGTCAGCGAGCGCATGCGCCACAGATGGTCCATGCCGTCGAGCATGGCTTGCGACATGAAAGGCTGCATCGGCTCGACGATGGCGCCAGCCTGTTCGAACAGCCGCGCCGCATTCTCGATGGCCGCCTTGATCTCTGGCTCGACCGCAAGACCGCAGCCGGCATCGAGCAGCAAGCCGATGCGCAGGCCCTTCAGATAGTCGACGGCGACTTCGCTGGAAGACCATGCGATGTCTTGCGCCGGCAGGCTCATGCTGTCGCGCGCGTCGGGCTGCGACAGCACTTGCATCATCAACGCGGCATCGCCGACGGTGCGCGTCATCGGGCCCGCGGCGCGACCTTGATACGGTGGGTCGATCGGAATGCGCCCGAGGCTCGGCTTGAGCGTGAAGATGCCGCACCAGCCGGCCGGCAGCCGCAGCGATCCGCCGATGTCGGTGCCGATGTGCAGCGGGCCGTAGCCGGCCGCCGCCGCAGCCCCGGCGCCGGCACTCGATCCGCCGGGTGTCTTGCTCAGGTCCCAGGGGTTGCGCGCGAGCGTATGAAAGCTCGACAGGCCCGACGACAGCATTCCGTAGTCGGGCATCGTCGTCTTCGTGACGATGACTGCACCGCTCTCTTTCAGCCGTGCGGCCGGTGGCGCATCGGCACCGGCGGGGCGCAGCTCGACGGCCGCCGTGCCGGCCGGCAGCGGGTCGCCGCGGGTCGCGATGTTTTCCTTGACGGTGGTCGGCACGCCGTCGAGCGGGCCGAGCGGCGCGCCGGTGCGCCAGCGCGTTTCCGAAGCGCGTGCCTGTTCGAGCGCCGCCTCCGGACGCAGCAGATAGGTCGCCTGCAGATGCGGTTCCCAGCGCTCGATTTGCGCGAGCACCGCTTGCGTCACCTCGACCGGCGAGAGCGTGCGGTCGCGGTAGGCGTCGATCAGCTCGCGTGCGGTCAGTTCGTTGAGTGCTTCGCTCACGACCAGCTCAGCGCAGACAGATCGTTGACGGAAATCGGCATGTCCTTCCAAAGTCCCTTCACGCTCTTCTTGGCGATGGTGGGGAACTGCGGCTGGTACATGAAGCCGTTGGCTGCGTCGGTCGCCAGCATCTTCTGGGCGTCGCCCAGCAGCTTGAGGCGCTCGGCCGCGTTGCCGGTGCTCTTGATCTTGTCGAACAGCGTGTCGAACGCCTTCGACTGGTAGCCCCAGTAGTAGTCCGGCTTGGCGTAGTTGCCGATGTCGAAAGGCTCGACGTGCGAAATGATCGACAGGTCGTAGTTGTGCGGGCCGCCGTAGGTGTTGCTGAGCCACTGCGCCCACTCGACGTTCTGCACCTTCACGGTGATGCCGATCTTGGCGAGCTGGGCCACGACCACTTCGCCGCCCTGGCGCGCGTACGGTGGTGGCGGCAAGGTCATCGTCAGCTCGAGCGGCGTCTTGACGCCGGCTTCGGCCAGCAGCCTCTTGGCCTTTTCGATGTCGAACGGGTTGATGCCGGTGGTATCGACATAGCCCGCCGCGCCCGGCACGTAATGGCTGCCGATCGGCACGCCGAAGCCGTCGGCCGCACCTTCGATGAAGGCCTTGCGATCGATCGCAGCGAGGATGGCGCGGCGCACACGCACGTCGTCCAGCGGCTTCTTCTTGTTGTTGATCGCGACGATGGTCTTGGCGCGCGAGCCGCCGAGGATCACCTGGAATTGCGGGTTGTTCTTGAACTGCGGAACGATGCGCGTGCCGGCGCGCGGGAACGCATCGACGTCGCCGGCCAGCAGCGACGCAGCTTGTGCAGCGGTGTCGGCGATGAAGCGGAACGTGACCTTGTTGATCTTCGCGTTGCCCGGGTTGCGAAAGCCCTCCCATTTGGTGAGCACGAGCGACGAGCCTTTGGCCCAGCTGTCGAGCTTGTAGGGGCCGGTGCCGATCGGTTTGGTCGCGTTGGTGTCGGCGCTCTTGGGCTCGACGATCACGGCCGTCGCCTGGCCCAGCACGAAGGGCAGGTCGGGATCGATCTCCTTGTTGATGACGACGACGGTAGCGTCGTCGATCACTTGCGTGCTCAGGTTGGCGAAGGTGCGCTTGTCCTTGTTGGTGCTCTTGTCGCTGCCGGCGCGGTCGAAGGCGAACTTGACGGTCGTCGCATTGAACGGCTCGCCGTTCTGAAACTTGACGCCGCGGCGCAGTTTGAAGGTGTAGGTCTTCAGGTCGGGCGAAACCTCCCAGCTCTCGGCCAGCATGGGCGTCACGCTGCCGTCGGCGTTGATCTTGGTCAGCGTCTCCAGCACGTTGTATTGCACGATTTCGGCAATGGCGGCGGCAGCGCCGGCGGTCGGGTCGAGCCCCGGCGGTTCGAGCGACATGCCGATCACGATCGAGTCCTTGCGGCCTTGCGACAAGGCAAGGCTGGGCAAGGTCGAGGCCAGCGCGGCCACGGCGGATGAGGTGAGGACGGTGCGTCGATTCAGCATGGTCGGGGCTCCAGAAGGGCTGAGGAAATCAATGAAAAACAACGTTACATCATGCGCGATCGGCCCGCAGGCCGGCAAGCATTTGCTTATGCGGGCACAACCGGTTCGGCCGGTTCTGCTCGTGGAACGGCGGCCAGCAACGCCTGCGTATAGGGATGCTCCGCATGAGCGAACAGCTGCTGCGGCGCACCGCGCTCCACGATGACGCCGCGGTGCAGCACGCACACGTCGTCGCACAGATGATTGACGACCGCGAGGTCGTGGCTGATGAGCAGATAGCTGATGCCGAACTGCTGCTGCAGGTCGTTCATCAGGTTGAGAACCTGCGCTTGCACCGACACGTCGAGCGCGCTCACCGGCTCGTCGGCGACGATGAGTTTCGGCCGCGTGATCAGCGCACGCGCGATCGCGATGCGTTGCCGTTGGCCACCCGAAAACTCGTGCGGGTACTTGTTCATGTCGGTGGCACGCAAGCCGACCGCGGCCAGCGATTCGCCGGCGCGCTCGCGCTGCTCGGCGCGCGTCGTTTCGGCCAGCGCCTCGAGCGGCTCGGCGACGATGCGCGCCACCGTCTGGCGCGGATCGAGCGAGCCGTACGGGTCTTGAAACACCATCTGGATGTCGCGCCGCGCGGTGCGCAGATCGGCTCGCGGCAGCGTGTGCAAATCGCGGCCCAGCAACTTCACGCTGCCCGATGTCGGCTGGTCGAGTGCCATGACGAGCCGCGCGATGGTCGACTTGCCCGAACCCGACTCGCCGACGATGCCCAGGCTGCGGCCCTGCTCGATAGCGAAGCTCACGCCGTTGAGCGCCTTCACCAACTTGGGCGCGGTGAACAGCGACTCGCGCGGCATGGCGTAGTGGCGCACCAGGTCGGTGACTTCGAGCAGCTTTGGTGCAGAGACGGCGGTGGTTGCGGCGGAGGTCGCAGAAGAAGCCACGGATGCGTTCACGACACCGCCTCCGTGGTTTGGGTCGACGCCGAGGAGGGCGTGAGGTCGCCGAGCCGGATGCAGCGCACGACGTCGCCGCTCGGCAATGCGACGGGCGGCGGCCGCGTCGAAACACAGGCATCGATCGTGTAAGCGCAACGGCCCGCAAACGGGCATCCGGGCGGAAGATCGACCAGCTCGGGCACGCTGCCTTTGATGGTCGCGAGCCGCACGCCGCGGGGCGCGCCGAGGGCAGGCCGCGCCGCGAACAAACCTTGTGTGTACGGATGCGCACGTTCCGCGAAGACGGTCGAGGTCGCACCGCTTTCGAAGATGCTGCCGCCGTACATCACCATCATTTTGGATACGCTCTGCGCGATGACGCCGAGGTCGTGCGAGATCAGGATCAGCGCCATCCCGCGCTCTGCGACCAGGCTCTGGATCAGGTCGAGGATCTGTTTTTGAATGGTGACGTCGAGCGCGGTGGTCGGCTCGTCGGCGATGAGCAGATCGGGGCCGCAGGCCAGCGCCATCGCGATGCCGATGCGCTGCCGCTGGCCACCGGAGAACTGGTGCGGATAGGCGTCGAGCCGCGACGCCGCATCGGGAATGCCGACGCGGTCGAGCAGCGCCAGCACTTCCTTGCGCGCCGCGGCGCCGGACAGTCCGCGGTGCAGCCGCAGCGGCTCGGCGACCTGCCGCACGATGGAGTGCACCGGGTTCAGCGCCGTCATCGGTTCCTGAAAAATCATGCCGATGCGGTTGCCGCGAATCTTGCACATGGCGGGCTCGTCGAGGCCGACAAGCTCCGTGCCGTCGAAGCGGATGCTGCCGGTGACCTTGGCCGTCGCAGGCAGCAGGCCCATCAGCGATTGCACGGTGATCGATTTGCCGCAGCCGGACTCGCCGACGATGCCCATCGTCTCGCCGCGCTCCAGTGCGAAGCCGATGCCGCGCACCGCTTCTGCCGGACCGCGCTGCGTTTGCAGCTGGATGTGGAGATCGTCGACTTGGAGCAAGGCCATGAGATTGTTCAGCGAGCCTTCATCGGGCACGTGCAAGGCGCGGATCGAGCAGGTCGCGCAGCCCGTCGCCGAGGAGGTTGAGGCCAAGCACCGCGAGCGCGATCGCCACGCCCGGGAACACGGCGAGAAACGGCGCCTGGAACATCATCGTCTGCGCTTCGCTCAGCATGCGGCCCCACGAAGGTTGCGGCGGCTGCGTGCCGAGGCCGAGGTAAGAGAGGGCGGCTTCGGCCAGGATCGCGATGGCGAAGCGGATGCTGATCTGCACGATCAGCACGGCCGAAATGTTGGGCAGCACGTGCTGCATCGTGATGGCGAACGATCCCTTGCCGCAGGCCCGCGCGGCGGCCACATATTCGCGCGACCAGATCGCATTGGCAGATGCCCGCGTGATGCGCGCGAAAGTCGGGATGTTGTAGATGCCGATGGCGACAATGGCATTGACGATGCCGGCGCCGAATACCGCGGTCATCATGATGGCCGAGAGGATCGCAGGAAAGGCCAGCGTGAAGTCGGAGAACCGCATGACGGCTTCTTCGATCCAGCCGCGGCGGGCCGCCGCCAGCAGGCCGAGTGCGGTGCCGACCGTGAGGCCGATGCCGACCGCGATCATGCCGACGAGGATCGACGCGCGTGCGCCGACCAGCAACAGCGACACGACATCGCGGCCATAGGTGTCGGTGCCGAGCCAATGCGAGCCCGAAGGCGGCTTCAGTTTGTCGGCGAGCTCCATCTCGTAAGGCGACCATGGTGTCCACACCAGCGACACGGCAGCGGCCAGCAACAGCAGCCCGGTCAGCACCGCACCGAGCATGAAGCTGCGGTGATGCAGCGCGCGGCGCCAAAAGCCGGGCACGGTAAGCGCGGCACCGCTCGGAATAACGACGGCGTTCATATGTCGCTGGCCTTGATGCGCGGATCGATGACGGCATACAGCACGTCGACCACGAAATTGACGATGACCACCATGGCTGCCAACAGCATCACGCAGTTGCGAA
>JAQGMP010000391.1 GCA_028292285.1 Variovorax sp.
CGGACAATCGCAAGACCGAGGTTGCCTCGCATTTCGTGCGCGAGCAGGGCAAGGTGATCTTCAGCAACAACGCGCCCAGCGTGCCGTTGCTGGCCGGCGCGCAAGACCGCTTGAGCGTGGTGCTGCAGCTCGGCGCCATGCTGGCCGGTGACCCCGCGCGTTATCCGGCCGGCAGTGCGATTTCGGTTCAGACGATCAGTTCGCGCGATGCCGAAATCTGGACCTTCAACGTCGAGGGCGACGAAAAGCTGAGCCTGCCGGCGGGCGATTTCGTGGTCCGCAAGCTCACTCGCAGCCCGCGCCGCGAATTCGACGACCGCATCGAACTCTGGCTGGCGCCCGAACTTGGCTACCTGCCCGTTCGCATCAAGCAAACCCAGCCGAACGGCGACTTCGCCGACATGCAGCTGCGCGAACAACTGGCGCTCAAACCGCCGCCCTGAGGGCAAATTAGTGCAACTCAATGGCAATCGACGCGCCGAAAAAATCCTGTTCCTGACCTCCGTTCTTGAAACTGGCGCGTTGATTGCTATCTAAGCCCTATGAACGCTCTCGACATCCTTTCCAGTTCCGCCATGCACATGCTGTACGACTCCGAGGCGTACGCCGTCGTGCACGTGCAGCCCACCGAGGGCGATGAGCCGCTGGCGCCGCATTTGCCGGTACTGGCGCGCCACGGCTTCGAGATCGTCGACAAGCGCTCGGGCAAAGAGGTCTATCTCGACGGCTCGTGGGCCGAGCTGTTTCAGCAGCAAATCACTGCGTGGCAGATCAATACCCCGACGCAGGAAGAGGTCGAAGACACGCTTGAAGGCTATGCGGAGCTGGCGCAGAACCCGGTGCTGGTGCACTGAGCTTCGTCCGGTCATGGTGGTCGCATCCGATCGGATGCGCCACCGAGCGTGCGTTTCTCGACTCCTTGCCACGCATCGCTAGTATTCCCCGGATGCCTTCGCACACTCTTCCCGTTCACTCGTCCGCACCGCGATTGCAACGGCTGCCCTCATGGCGGAGTTCGCCATGGCCGTTGGCCCTGTCGCTCGGCGCAGCGATGTGGCTCGCAGGCTGCTCGATGCTCCCCGGCTCCATCAACTCCGGCACCACCGATGCACCCGTGGCCCGCCGCGTCGACGCCCTGATGCCGGCCGACGTCATCCTGCTGGGCGAGCAGCACGACGCCGCCGACCACCACCGCATCGAGCGCGAAACCGTCGAAGCGCTGGTCGCGCAAGGCAAGCTGGCCGCGCTGGCCATCGAGATGGCCGAAGAAGGCGGCAGCACCGCCAAGCTCCCGGCCACCGCGACCGAAGCCCAGGTGCAAGACGCCCTGAAATGGAACGACAAGGCCTGGGGCTGGGACGACTACGGCCCGGCCATCATGGTGGCGGTGCGCGCCGGCGTGCCGGTGGTCGGTGCCAACCTGCCGCTGGCGCGCATCAAGGACGCGATGGCGGATGTGTCGCTCGATGCACAGCTGTCGAACAGCGGCCGCGAGACGCAGCAGGCGGCGGTGCGCGCCGGCCACTGCGATCTGCTGCCCGAATCGCAGATCGGCCCGATGACCCGCGTGCAGATCGCGCGCGACCGCTCCATGGCGCAGGCGATCGTCAAGGTGCGTCAGCCGGGCAAGACCGTGTTGCTCATCAGCGGTGCCGGCCATGCGACCAAAACGATCGGCGTGGCGCAGCACCTGCCGACCGACCTGTCGATCAAGGCAATCCAGTTACAGGCCGGCGGTGATGGCAGCGGAGATGGCGGAGGAAGTGGCCGCGCCAAGGGCTACGACGCGATCTGGCAGACCCCGGCGCTGCCCGAGAAAGACTACTGCGCGAGCTTGCGCAAGGGCTGAAGCGCCAGCCAGGCGACGCCGACCGTCCGCCTCGGGTCCACCCTCGCGCCCGCGCTTCAGGCGTTTGTCTTGATCGAATCCGCCAGCGTGTTGACCAGCGTGTCGATGTGCGACTTCTCGACGATGTACGGCGGCGCGATCACCAGCACATCGCCGGCGGCCCGTACCAGCGACCCCTTGTGAAAGCAGTCCAGGAAGATGTCGTAGGCGCGCTTGCCCGGGCTGCCGGCAATGGGCGCCAGCTCGACCGCCGCGGCCAGGCCCAGGCTGCGAATGCCGATCACGTTCGGCAGACCCTTGAAGGCGCTGTGGAACGCGTCGCCCAGCACCTTGCCCATTTCGCCGGCGCGCGAGAAGAGCTGTTCTTTCTGAAACAGCTCGAGCGTGGCGATCGCCGCCGCGCACGACACCGGGTGGCCGGAATACGTGTAGCCGTGGAAAAACTCGACCACGTGCTCCGGCGCGTCGGTCTTCATCATCGCGTCGTACAGCTTGTCGCGGCAAATCACGCCGCCCAGCGGAATGACGCCGTTGGTCACGCACTTGGCGAAGTTGAGCATGTCGGGCACCACGCCGAAATAATCTGACGCGAAGTTGGTGCCCATGCGGCCGAAGCCGGTGATGACCTCGTCGAAAATCAGCAGGATGCCGTGCTTGTCGCAGATGGCGCGCAGCTTTTGCAGATAGCCCTTGGGCGGCAGATACCAGCCGGCCGAACCGGCCACCGGCTCCACGATGATCGCGGCCACGTTGCTTGGGTCGTGCAGCGGCAAGATGCGCTGCTCGAGCTCGGCCAGCGGGTCTTCATTCCACACCGGTTCTTCGTTGTGGATGTAGGCGTGGTTCACCGGGTCGTGAATGAAGCGCATGTGGTCGACGCGCGGCAAAAACGCCGAGCCGAACACCTTGCGGTTGCCCGGAATGCCGCCGACCGACATGCCGCCGAAGCCGACGCCGTGGTAGCCCTTCTCGCGGCCGATGAACACGTTGCGGTGGCCTTCACCCCGCGCACGGTGATAAGCCAGCGCGACCTTCATCGAGGTGTCCGCCGCTTCGCTGCCCGAGTTGCAGAAAAGCACCTTGTTCAGGTCGCCGGGCGCCATCGCCGCGATCATTTCGGCGGCCTTGAAGGCCTTGTCGTTGCTCACCTGAAAAGCGGTCGCGTAGTCGAGCGTGTCGAGCTGCTTCTTGATGGCTTCGTTGATCGGCTTGCGGTTGTGGCCGGCACCGACGCACCAGAGCGACGAGATGCCGTCGATGACCTTCTTGCCGTCGTGCGTGGTGAACTCCATGCCGTCGGCCGCAACGAACACGCGCGGGTCTTTCTTGAAGTGACGGTTGGGCGTAAAGGGCAACCACTGGTTGTCCATGTTGAAGTCGCTGTAGGCCATAGAACACTCCTGCCGATGAGGCGCTGTGAAAGGGATCGCCGGGCATCGCCTGGAATGGCGCCCCGGGGGTTGGGAAATCATTTTGCGACAATCACGCCCCTGATGACCACGCCCGCCTATATCCTCACCCTTTCCTGCCCCGACCGCACCGGCATCGTGCATGCCGTTTCGGGCTTTTTACTGGAGCGCGGCGGCAACATCGAAGAGGCGGCGCAGTTCAACGATCCGACCACCGGGCTGTTTTTCATGCGCGTGCGATTCGCCTGCAGCGATCACCCGGAAGCGGCCTTGCGCGAACAACTCGCGACCTTTGCCGCGGGCTTCGGCATGCACTGGCAACTGCACGCCGCGGCCGAGCCGGTGAAGACGGTGATCCTCGTCAGCAAGGACGGCCACTGCCTGAACGACCTGTTGTTCCGATGGAAGAGCGGCTTGCTCTCGATCGACGTGCGCGCCATCGTCTCGAACCACCGCGACTTCTATCAACTGGCGGCCAGCTACAACGTGCCGTTCCATCAC
>JAQGMP010000413.1 GCA_028292285.1 Variovorax sp.
GCGACCACGACGTCCATGCCGTCGACGATGACCTGCTTGGCGGCGGTGGCGATCGCCATCAGGCCGGAGGCGCACTGCCGGTCCATCGTCTGGCCGGCCACGGTCACCGGCAGGCCGGCGGCCAGCAGCGCATTGCGTGCGAGGTTCATGCCTGCCGTGCCGGCCGACAGGACGCAGCCGATCACCACATCTTCGATCTCCGCGCCTTCGACGTTCGCGCGTTGCACCGC
Source organism: Variovorax sp. (assembly GCA_028292285.1). Lineage (GTDB taxonomy): Bacteria > Pseudomonadota > Gammaproteobacteria > Burkholderiales > Burkholderiaceae_C > Variovorax. Next base: position 231 of record JAQGMP010000413.1, read on the forward strand.
GTGGGCGATGGCGTGGGCCAGCATGGTCGGCGACCTGGTGTCGTTCAGGGCACCCTTGTAGGCGCGGCCGATGCCGGTGCGCGCGGTGGAAACGATGACGGCGTCTTTCATGGGAATTCCTCGGTGTGTTCTCGATCGTTCTCAGGCGGCTTGCCAGTCCGAGATGCGCTTGCCGCTCTTCGCAAGGCTGGCCAGCAGCGGCGACACCGTCCAGTAGCCGAACGGGTTGCCACGCACTTCGGCGTAGTGCGCCAGCCGCTCGGCAATGGTCGCGAGCCCGATGCGGTCGGCCATCCACATCGGTCCGCCCTTGTGGTCGGGGAACCCGTAGCCCGCGGTCCACACGATGTCGATGTCGCCGGGCCGGTAGGCGATGCCTTCTTCAAGGATCTTCGCGCCCTCGTTGACGAGCGGATACAGCAGGCGCTCGACGATCTCCTGCCGGCCGATGTCGGCGCGCTGCGCGATGCCGTGCGCCGTGGCTTGCTCTTTGGCGATGCGCGCGGTCTCCGGATCGGTCACGGGCTTGCGGCCGTCGTAGCGGTAGTAGCCGGCACCGGTTTTCTGGCCGAAGCGGCCGAGCTCGAACATCTTGCGCACCACCGCGCGGTAGCTGTCGTCGGGCGGCAGACCGCCGGCCTTGCCGTACTCGATGACCGTCCTGGCGCCGACGTCGATGCCGGCCATGTCGAGCATGCGGCACGGGCCCATCGCCATGCCCAGCGCTTCGACCGCACCGTCGATCTCGGCCGGGCTCGCGCCCTCCATCATCAGGAACTCGGCCTCGCGCATGTAGACCTCGGCCATGCGGTTGCCGATGAAGCCGTAGCACACGCCCGACACCACCGCCACCTTGCCGATCTTGCGGGCGACCTGCATCACGGTGGCGAGCACGTCCGGTGCCGTCCTGGCGCCGCGCACCACCTCCAGCAAACGCATCACGTTGGCCGGGCTGAAGAAGTGCATGCCGACCACGTCGGCCGGACGGCCGGTGGCGTCCGCCAGCACGTCGACATCCAGCGTCGAGGTGTTGGTCGCGATGATCGCGCCGGGCTTGCAGACCTTGCCCAGCCGCGCGCACACCTGCTTTTTGAGGTCCATGTTCTCGAACACGGCTTCGATGACCAGGTCGCAGTCGGCCAGCGCGGTGTCGTCGAGCGAGCCACGCAGCAGCGCCATGCGCTTTTCGACCTGCTCGGTGGTGAGCCGGCCCTTGGCCGCGCTGGTTTCGTAGTTGGCGCGCACCAGGCCGAGCCCGCGGTCGAGCGCGGCCTGAGAGGTTTCGATCAACACCGTCGGGATGCCGGCATTGGCGAAGTTCATCGCGATGCCGCCGCCCATGGTGCCGGCGCCGACGATGCCCACCGAGATGATCGGCCGCAGCGCGACGTCCTTGGCCAGCCCGGGAATCTTCGCGGCCTGCCGCTCGGCAAAGAACAGGTGGCGCATGGCCTGCGATTCGGGCGACAGGCGCAGTGCTTCGAAGAGCCGCGCCTCGACCGCTTCGCCTTCGGCAAAGGGCAGTGTCGATGCCTCAATGGCCAGCACGATGTTGCGGGCCGAGGGATAGAACGCCTTGCGGCTTGCGGCCTCTGCGAGGGCTTTGTCGAAGAAGTCGGCCGGCACGCTGTCGCGCGACACCGGCTGTGCGCTGAGCCGGCGCGGCGCGGCCTGGCGGGCGACGAGCGCTTGTGCGTATGCCAGCCCGACATCCAGCGGCTTGCCGTCCTGCACTTCGTCGACGATGCCGGCCTTCAACGCCGCGCCGGCGTCGATGCTGCGGCCGCTGGAGATGAGATCGAGTGCCAGTTCGATGCCGGCGACGCGCGGCAGGCGTTGCGTTCCGAGCGAGCCGGGCAGGATGCCGAGCTTGACTTCGGGCAGCCCGACCTTGGTACCCGGCACTGCCACGCGGTAGTGGCACGCCAAGGCAAGTTCCAGGCCACCGCCCAGCACGGTGCCGTGCAGGGCGGCTGCCACCGGCCGGTCGAGCGCTTCGATGCGGCCCAGCGTGCCGTTGTAGAGCGAAGCCGAGAAGTTCGGGTGGTCGAAGGAGGTGATGTCGCCGCCCGCCACGAAGGTGCGGCCTTCGCAATGCACCAGCAGCGCAGCATAGGCGCGGTCGGCTTCGAACGCGTCGACCGCCGCCGCCAGCCCGGCGACCACCTCCGCCGACAGCGCATTCACCGGCGGGTTGGCGATGCGCAGCACGGCGATGTCGCCGTGCCTATCCAAGCGAACTGGCGGCGCCGCGCTATGCATTTTCGCGAGACTTGTACAGTCGCAACGGCCGGTACACAAGGACGGTTTCACCCTTCTGGTTGGTCACCGTGTTGCGCGTGCGCACCAGGCCACGGCCGGGCTTGGATGTGGGACGTGCCTCGATGACTTCACAGTGCACATAGATGGTGTCGCCGATCTGGATGGGTTGCTTCACGTCCATGTCGACGTTCAAAAAAGCAAGTCCGGTCCGGTCCATTGAATGAAGTACCAACCCCTCGGCAAATGCCATCACCATGAGGGCGGGAACAGGCCGTCCCGCGATGGCATTTCCTGCTCGTTGATGCTGGTCAGTGAAAAGATCTTCAGTGAACCAGGTCAGATTGACGTAGTTGCTCAGATCGCCTTCCACCAGAGTGCGGCCCTGACTCAACCAGGTCGTGCCCAGGGTCAGGTCTTCAAAGTAGAAACCCCGCGTGATACGTCCGTGCTCCATCATCCCTCCTCAATAGGACCTGGGAAGGCCTAGAACCTTCTCGGCGACGTAGCACATGATGAGCTGAATGCTGATGGGCGCAATGCGCATGAGCATGGATTCGCGGAAGTAGCGCTCGACGTGATACTCCTTCGCGTAGCCAAAACCGCCATGGGTCAGCACCGCGTTCTCGCAGGCATGGAAGCCCGCCTCACCGGCAAGGTACTTGGCGGCATTCGATTCGGCACCGCATTCAAGTCCCTGGTCGTACCGCCAGGCGGCGTTCATGACCATGAGGTTGGCGGCCTCGAGTTCCATCCAGCACTTGGCAAGCGGATGCTGGACACCCTGGTTCTTGCCGATAGGCCTGTTGAAGACGATGCGCTCGTTGGCGTACTTTGCAGCGCGCTTCAACGCTACCTTGCCCAATCCGACGGCAGCGGAAGCGGCCAGCGCCCGCTCCGGGTTCATGCCGTGGAGAATGTTGCGGAACCCCTCGCCTTCTTTGCCGATCAAGTCGGCCGCCGGCACTGGCAGGTTGTCGATAAAAAGCTCGTTTGAGTCGACTGCCTTGCGGCCCATCTTCTCGATCTCCCGCACATCGACATACTTACGATCCAGGTCGGTATAGAAAAGACTCAGGCCGTCAGTAGGTTTGGCGACCTTGTCCAGAGGCGTCGTGCGAGCAAGTAACAGCATCTTCTCGGTCACTTGGGCGGTGCTGATCCAAACCTTGTGCCCGGTCACGTAATAGGTGTCGCCCTCGCGTCGCGCAAAGGTCTTGAGCTGCGTGGTGTTCAGACCGGTATTCGGTTCGGTGACTGCGAAGCAGGCCTTCTCACGACCCGCAATCAGCGGCGGCAACATGCGCCGCTTCTGTTCTTCCGTGCCGAACACAACGACCGGGTTCAAACCGAAGATGTTCATGTGGATGGCAGACACACCGCTCATGCCAGCGCCCGATTCGCTGATGGCCTGAACCATGATGGCGGCTTCGAGAATGCCCAGCCCCGAACCCCCGTACTCCTGGGGCATGCAGATACCGAGCCATCCGGCATCGGCAATGGCCTTGTGAAAGTCGAGCGGAAATCCGCCGTTGCGATCTCGTTGCAACCAATAGTCCGCGTCGAAGTCGCTGCATACGCGTGCGATCGCCTCTTTTATTGCCTGCTGGTCGGCTGTCAGTTCAAAGTTCATTTTGTGTTTTCGGGCGAAGGGAAATATTGGATTGCGCTGCAGCGCCGCATCGGATCAGTTCCTCGATGCGCTCTTCATTCAGTCCGGCTTCGGCCAAGACCTCTCGCGTGTGCTGGCCAAGCCGCGGTGGCAAGCGACCGGGCGAAGCAAAGGCACCGTCGAACTTCAGCGGAGCGCGTGGCATGACCAACGTGCCGAGCAGCGGGTCATGGCTTTGCTGGAAGAAGCCGGTGGCGACCAGATGGGGGTCGGTCTCGAGATCTTTCAGCCGCCGCAACGGCGCAGCTGGAATGTCGAGACGGTCGCAGGTCGAAAGCCAGTCCTCGGTCGATCGGGTCGCTATGCATGCCGCCAGCTCGGCGTAGAGCGCATCGATGTTGCGCGTTCTGGCGGCCAGACCCGAGAAGCGCTCGTCCGTCAACAATTCAGGTCGGCCGGCCTCTTCAAAAAAGCGCACCCAATGCTGATCGGAGTAAGGCACCACACAGACATGCCCGTCCAGGGTACGGTAGGGACGGCGCCATTTCGTGAGCAGCCTTGAATAACCCGGTTCGCTGAGCGGCGGCCGGAAATGCGCGCCATAAAAATGCTCGACGAGGGTGAAATTCACCATCGATTCCAGCATGGGCACTTCGACCTGGCTGCCGCATCCGGTGCGCGAGCGGGCCACGATAGCGGCAAGCACGGCCTGCGTCGCGAAAAGGGCGCATGTCTTGTCCGCCATGACAGTAGGCATGTAGCGTGGCTCGGCACCTTCTGCCTCGCCGAGCGAAGCCAGCCCGCAAAGACCCTGGATGATGTCGTCGTAGGCCGGTCGGCCGGCATACGGACCGTCTTCGCCGAACCCATGGACCGACACCACGATCAATTTGCTGTTGCGCTGCATGAGCGTTGCCGGCGCAAGACCAAGAGCAGCCAGCTTTTGCGGCCGAACGCTGGAGATCAGCACATCAACGTGGTCAACCAACGAAAGCAGCGCATCCCGACCGGCGGCATGTTTGAGGTCGAGCACGACGCTGCGCTTGCTTCGGTTGGCGCCGATGAAAGTGGCCGCCATGCCGGGTTCCAGCGATGGACCCGTCACACGGGTAGTGTCACCGCCCGGCGACTCGACCTTGATGATGTCTGCACCGTAATCGCCGAGCATCTGGGTCGCATAGGGACCCAGCATGACACTGGTCATGTCCAGGATGCGGATGCCGGCGAGGGGCCCCGCAGAAAGATTCGAAAAATCGGTCAATTGAAGAACGCGACAG
>JAQGMP010000363.1 GCA_028292285.1 Variovorax sp.
GCCGGCCGGATCTCGTGCCCGCCCGGAAAATCATCGCCCGACAAGGCGATCGGCAGCTTGCCCACGAAGGCCCGTGTGTTCTGTGCGGCTGCCAACGAAATCACAGTGTCGGCCGTGCCGTGGCTGACCCACAGCGCCTTGCCTTCGAAGGCTTCGCGCGGCGCCACGTGGGCCTCGACCTGCGGCAGCAGCCGGCTGTGCCACACCATGGCGGCGCGCACTTTTTCAGGCTGCGTGAGCAACAGCGACAGCGACATGATGCCGCCCTGGCTGAAGCCGCCGACGACGACGCGCTCGGGCGGAATGCCGAGTTGCTGCGCCGCTGAAGTCAGCAGTTCGCCGACCAGGAACCGGCTCTCGCGCTCCTGCTCTTCGTCGATGGTGCGCTGGCCGCTCGCGTTGACCTGAAACGAAAACCACGCATACGAATCGGGCGACAACACGTTGGGCGCGCGCAAGCTGACGACGTGGAAAGCCCGCGGCATCTGCGGCGCGAGCCCGAACAAATCGGCCTCGTTGCTGCCGACGCCATGCATCAACAGCAGCAGCCAGGGCTCGGCGACATCGGCGGCGGCAGGCCGCTCCAGAAAAGAAAGCGGCAAGCGCAGGCGCAGCGACGTTGAAGATGTCGGAGATGTTTCGGTCATGGAGGCGTGGGTTCGAACGACGGAGAAAGAAGTGACTGCGCAAAGCCCTTGGCGAGGCTCTGCACGATGTCTTGCGCGGGCAGCGGCTTGCAGCCGGTCGCGTTCTGGCCGGACCAGAGCGGAGAAAAATCGCCGCTGCCCTGCGCCTCGGCCTTGGTACGCAGCGGCGCGATGCCGGCGGTCGCCAGGGGAAAGGCCGGCGGTGCGCTGCCGATGGGGCCGAGCTCGCGTATCACGCGGTTCACGATGCCGCGTGCCGGGCGACCAGTGAAGACGTTGGTCAGCGCGGTGTGCCGTGCGGCATCGCTTTGCAGCGCCGCGCGATGAAGGGCGCTGGTCGTGGCCTCGGGGCACAGCAAGAACGCGGTGCCGACCTGGACACCCGCCGCGCCCAATGCCATTGCCGCCGCTACGCCTTGCGCGTCGGCGATGCCGCCCGCCGCGATCACAGGTACGCCGAGCGCGCGCACCAGTTGCGGCACCAGCGACAGCGTGCCGATCTGCAGCGTGAGGTCGTGCGAAAGAAAGTGCCCGCGATGGCCGCCGGCTTCGAGGCCTTGCGCGATGACCGCGTCGGCACCGTGCGCTTCGAGCCACACCGCTTCATCGAGCGTGGTCGCGGAGCCCAGCACTTTCGAACCCCAACCCTTCACCTGCGCGAGCAGCGCGGCCGACGGCAGGCCGAAGTGAAAGCTGACGACCGGCGGCTTGAACTCGGCCAGCACCGCCGCCGCCGCCTCGTCGAACGGATGGCGGCCCGGACCGGTGCCGACGCTCTTCGGATCGATGTCGAACTCGCGGTAGTACGGCGCCAGCGCGCTGCGCCATGCAGCGTCGCGTGCGGCGTCGGGCTCAGGCGGTGCGTGGCAAAAAAAGTTGAGGTTGTAGGGCTTGTCGGTGCCGGCGCGAATGGCGGCGATCTCGCTGCGGATGGCATCGGCACCGAGCATCGCGCAAGGCAGCGAACCGAGTCCGCCCGCGTTGCTGACAGCGATGGCGAGCGCACTGCCCTGCACGCCTGCCATGGGCGCCTGGATCAAGGGCAGCATGGTGCCAAGAAGGGTTTGTAGGGTTGTCATGAAAGCTCCGATTAACCTTGGCTGCGAAGCTCGGCCAATCCGTACCCTAAACCAAATGCAGATCCCGCGGCGCGACTCCGGCGAACACCCGATCGAGCTGCGCCGGCGACAGCCCGTACATGCGCGCGAACAACCCGCCGAAGACGGCGCGGTATTCGTTCAGCACCGGGTAGTCGCGATTCTGGAACAGGTTGGCTTGCGACACCTCGACCTGCTCGCCGAGCACGCGACCGCCGGTCTGCGCCGCGAGTCCGCCGCCGAGCACCCAGTACACGGTGCCGTGGCCGTGGTCGGTGCCCTTGTTGCCGTTCTCGCGAAAGGTGCGGCCGAACTCGCTGATGACCACCACGACCGTGTCGCGCCAGGCGTCGTCGCCCATTTCTTCGGCGAAGCCGGCGACGCCGCGGCCCAGCTCGTCGAGCCGGTTCGCGAGGTAGCCGGTGCCGGCGCCCTGCCCCACGTGCGTGTCCCAGCCGCCGACATCGACGAAGCCGAGGTCGAAGCGCTCGCGCATCAGCCGCGCCATGCGCCGCGCGACCAGCTCGAACCCTTTCGACGTCATCGCATTGCGGCTGGCCGCTTCCATCTCTTCCCTGACCGCGCGCTGCACCTCGTCGCGCACCGCGAAGCCTTCGGCCACCGGCTGCGCGAGCTTCGTGTTGCGGTACATCGCTTCGATCACCTTGCTCTGGCGCTCGTCGATGCCTTGCCGGCCAACGGAGCCGAGCGCCATATTGGCGGCACGCGCGTCGCCGCGCAGTGCGATCGGCAGCTGATCGGTAAAGGCCATCGGCGACACCGCGGTCAGCGGTCCCGCACCGAGCACGCCGGCCAGCCGATTCAGGAAGCCCGAGCGATAGTCGCGGCCGCGGTCGAGCG
>JAQGMP010000439.1 GCA_028292285.1 Variovorax sp.
GGCGACCAGTTCATCGTGATGCTGCTTGCGGGCGTAGTGCTCGCGGCGCTGTTCGGCTATCTGCTCGAATGGGCGTTCTTCAGCTATCTGTACCAGCGTGACCACCTTCAGCAGGTGTTGATGACGTACGGGCTCATCCTGGTGTTCGAAGAAGTGCGCTCGATCCTCGTCGGCAACGACGTGCACGGCGTCAAGGCACCGCCCTGGCTCGAAGGCAGCTTCGCGCTCGGCGACCTGATGAGCTACCCGTGGTATCGGCTCTTCGCGTCGGCGGCCTGCATCGTGCTGGCCGCTGCGCTGTATTGGGTGGTGAACCGCACGCGGCTCGTCATGATGATCCGCGCCGGCGCCAGCAACCGCGACATGGTGCGCGGCCTGGGCATCGACATCCGGAAGCTCTGTCGCATCGTGTTCGCGGCCGGCGTCGCGCTGGCGGCGCTCGCCGGAATGATCGCGGCGCCGATGTCGTCTGTGTATCCCGGCATGGGCGCGAGCGTGCTCATCGTCTGTTTCGTGGTGGTGGTGATCGGCGGCATCGGCTCCATCACCGGGGCGCTGGTCGCATCGCTGCTGGTCGGCTTCGTCGACACCTTCGGCAAGGTGCTTTTCTCCGAACTGAGCGGCATGGGAATTTACGTACTGATGGCGTTGGTCTTGATCTGGCGGCCTGAAGGCTTGATGGGACGCAAGGTTTGATGGGCCATCTCAACCGCTTGCTTGGCAGCTTTCTTCCGCTCGCCTGTGCCATCGCACTCGCGCTGCTTGCCCCGCTCCTGAGCCCGTATGTGTCGGACTTCATCGTCAAGATGATGATCCTGTCGATCTTCGCGCTGAGCCTCGAACTGCTGGTCGGCATGACGGGCCTGGTGAGCCTCGGGCACGCCGCGTTCTACGGCATCGGCGCCTATGCCACGGTGCTCGGCTCGGGCGCCGATGGCGGCTCGATCGCATGGCTGCTTCCGCTCGCGATGGGCTCGGCCGCGGCGTATGCGCTGGTGGTCGGCGCTTTGAGCCTGCGCACGCGCGGCGTGTACTTCATCATGGTCACGCTGGCCTTCGCGCAGATGGCGTTCTTCGTGTTCCACGACACCAAGATCGGCGGCGGCAGCGACGGCATCTACATGTACGTGCGGCCGGTGCTCGGCGCGCTCGACATGGAGAACCGCAGCGTGCAGTTCTACTTCGTGCTGGCGGCGCTGGTCTTCACTTTCGGCGTGCTCGCGCTGATCCGCCGTTCACGCTTCGGTGCGGCACTCGCCGGCATCCGCGTCAACGAGCAGCGCATGCGCGCGGCGGGTTTTCCGGTGTACGGCTACAAGCTCGCGGCCTTCGTCATCGCCGGCGCGCTCGCAGGGCTTGCGGGCTTCTTGCTGGCGGCGCGCGACGGCGTGGTCAATCCCGAACTGCTGGCGTGGCACAACTCCGGCGAAGTGCTGTTGATGATCATCCTCGGCGGACTCGGCCATCTGCGCGGCGCGGTGATCGGCGCGGTCGCTTTCACGCTGTTGAAGGAGCTGCTGTCGACGCAGGCCTTCGTCGGTCCGCTGGCGGATCACTGGCAGCTGACGCTGGGCCTGGCGATCATTGCCTTCGTCGCGCTGTTGCCGAAGGGAATCATCGGCATCGCGGCGCGGTTGTCGCCGAGGGCCGTGACATGACGACGGCAGCGGACGAGGGCAGGGCAATGAGCGCGTTGTTGTCCGTCGATGCATTGACGTGCCGCTTCGGCGGACTCGTCGCCGTCAACGCCGTGAGCATCGACCTGCACCGTGGCGAGATCCATGCGGTGATCGGCACCAACGGTGCGGGCAAGTCGACACTGATCAACATGCTGTCGGGTGAGATCGCCGCATCGGACGGCCGCATCACGCTCGATGGCGCAGACATCACGACGCGTGCGCAGTCGCGCCGCGCACGCGACGGCGTCGGCCGCAGCTATCAGCGCACGACGATCTTTCCGGAGTTCACCGTGCACGAGAACTGCCGCTTGTCGGCACAGGCTGCGACGGCGCGGCCGTGGGCGATATGGCAGGCCTCCAACTCGTGTGCAACGAGCAACGCGGCGGCCGAAGAAGCACTCGGCGCCGCTGGCCTCGAAGCCGATGCGCGGCGCATCGCCGGCACGCTGAGCCACGGCGCCAAGCGACAGCTCGAAGTGGCGATGTGCCTGGCAACGAAGCCGCGTGTGCTGCTGCTCGACGAGCCGCTGGCCGGCATGGGCGCCGAAGAGACCGAACGCATGCTCGCGTTGTTGATGCGCTTGAAAACGACGCATGCGATCCTGCTGGTGGAGCACGACATGGACGCGGTGTTTCGCATCGCCGACCGCATCACGGTGATGGTCAACGGATGCGTCATCGCGACCGGCGATCCGGCCGCGATCCGCAACAACGCCGAAGTGCGCACCGCGTACCTCGGCGAAGGTCATTGACCGGGGCGTCGACATGCTGAAGATCGAAGCGATCAACACCTATTACGGCGACAGCCATATCCTCCGCGGTGTCGACGTCGAACTGCCGGCGGCCACATCGCTCGGCTTGCTCGGGCGCAACGGCATGGGCAAGACCACGTTGATTCGCACGCTGATGGGTTATGTACGGCCAGCGTCGGGTCACGTGCTGCTCGACGGCATCGATGTGACCGGCAGCGCGCCGGAAAAGATGGCGCGACGCGGGATCGGCTACGTGCCCGAAGGCCGCGGCATCTTTCCTAACTTGTCGGTGCGCGAGAACCTGGTGATGAGCGAACGCGCCGGCATCGACGGCGCACGCGACTGGACATTCGATCGGGTGATGGCGACCTTTCCACGGCTGACGGAACGGCTCGACTTCGGTGGTCAGCAGTTGTCGGGCGGCGAGCAGCAGATGCTCGCGATCGGCCGGGCATTGATGACGAACCCGCGCTTGCTGGTGCTCGATGAAGCGACCGAAGGACTTGCGCCGCTGGTGGTCGCGGAGATCTGGCGGGTGATCGGCGACATCAGGGCCACGGGCATCGCGACGCTGATCGTAGACCGCGATTGGCGCAAGGTACTGGCGCATACCGATCTTGCGGTGGTGATGGAGAAAGGGCGGATCGTGTTGGCTTCGCCATCGGCTGCGTTGAGTGCTGAGCCTGGTGAGTTGGCGGGGTGGTTGGGGGTTTGAGGTATCTGTGTGCGTGTGCGCGTGCGCGGGGCGTCGGTGGCAGGCAGGGATCGTTGTGCATCCCGCCCTCACCCTGACCCTCTCCCGGAGGGAGAGGAGATAAGACCGCGGGAAGGTACTGGCGCCACGTAGCCCGCACCGCCCGCCAGGCGGACCCACCAACGACACCGAACCAAACAGCTAAGGCCGCCCCACCCGAGCCTTCGGCTTCTCGTCCTTCTTCCCGCCGAACATCCGCTCGACCTGCTGCCCGATACGTGCCCCGATCGCCGTCCCCACGCCCGGCAACACAGCGGTGCCGATCGCCGCACCCATCAAGGCAGCGCCGGTCAACGACACCTCGGGCTCATCCACTGTACCGGCCACCTTCAGCGGCACACCGACCACACCGTCGACCAGATCCACCGCCGCATCGCCACCGATCTTGCGATTGAAGAGCCGCACGTTGCCGGTCGCCGTGAGCACACCCGAGCGCGCCTTCAGACCGGTGTACTTCAGGATCACGCCGTCGTCGGTGCCTTGCGTGTCGAGCGTGCCGCTGAGT
>JAQGMP010000475.1 GCA_028292285.1 Variovorax sp.
GGTGAACTGCGGCAGATCGACCCCATTGGCCGCACAGTGACACTCGCCGCGCTTCTCGGACCGCAAGGCGAGGACGTACTTCCCGAGCGCACGATCTCTTATGGCCGGCTGGTGCTGGCCCTGGGCAGCGAGGAGAACGACTTCGGTACGCCAGGCGCGCGCGAGCACTGCCTCTTCCTGAACAACACCGAGCAGGCGGCGCGGATTCGCGACGCGCTGCTGGTGGGCGCCTTTCGCGTCGCGCGGGGTGAGCAGGACCGGCTGTCCGTGGTGGTCATCGGCGGCGGAGCCACCGGCGTCGAGTTGAGCGCCGAAATCCAGCATGCCATCGATGCGCTGTGGGTGCACGAGCCTGCGCTGGACCGTTCCAGGGTGCAACTTACAGTGGTCGAAGCTGCCGACCGCCTGCTGAGCGCCAACCCGCCCGAAGTGTCGGCTTACGCAGCCCACGCGCTCGAAGCCCGGCAGGTCGAGCTGATCCTGGGCGAACGGGTTGCGGGCGTTGACGAACGGGGGGTGCGGCTCGACAGCGGCCGTCGAATCGAGGCCCAAGTTCGCATCTGGACTGCCGGCATCCGCGGACCACGCCTCTTCGAGCAGATGCCGCACCTGCCGCGTACCCGCTCCGGGCGGCTGCAGGTCGACGACCAGCTACGTTGCACTGGGCTGCCGGACATCTATGCGATCGGCGACTGCGCCGAATGGATCGATCCCGCCGACGGGCGAGCGGCACCGTACACGGCACAGATCGCGTCGGCCCAGGCCCGGTATCTCGCAGCAGCGCTGGAAACGATGGCAGCCGGGCGCGAGGTGCCACCTTTCCGCTTCGAGAGCGTCGGCGCTATCGTCTCTCTGGGCGACCGCGGTGCGGCCGGCAATCTCACCACGCGCTTCGGACGCCACAGCCGCGACCAGTACGTTCAGGGCCTGAGCGCACGATTGGTGTACGCCGCGCTGTACCGCCGGCATGAGCTGGCCATCCATGGCTGGCGCGGTGCCCTCGCTCGGTGGCTCAGTGACTGGCTCGCGCGTACCTATCAGCCGAAACTCAAGCTGCATTGACGCGCTTGACCTTTCTCCCTCTTTCCTTACAGGAGACAAACATCGTGGACATGGCATTGCAGACACGCCAGGGCAGTGAAGCGAAACCCCGCTGGGGCCGCGGCGCAGTGCTTCTGGCGCTGACCTTGGCCGCTTGCGCGAGCGATCCGTCGCGGCTGCAGCTGGGCACCAGCCGACCCGACGTGCTGCAGCAGCTCGGCACGCCCACGGCCATCTATGCGCTGCCTGCGGGCGAGCGGCTCCAGTACTCGCGCGCACCTGCGGGTTTCGAGGTCAGCAATGTCGACCTCGACGCATCGGGCCGGGTGCGCTCAGTTCGGCAAGAGCTCGACGAATCGCTCTTCGGCAGCACCATCGAGCCAGGACGCTGGCGCATGGAGGATGTGCTTCGGACCTATGGGCCGCCGCTGCAACGCACTCGCGTGTCGGCGTTCCAAGGTGAAGTCTGGACCTGGCGTTATCGCCACATCAATTCACGACGCTTTCTCTACATCTACATCGACCCGAGCGGGGTTGTGGACCACTACAACGTCGGAGACGATCTCGCGTCGGACAACAGTCAGGCGCGCGACTGAGGCCGCTGGCACCACTTGGGGGCCGGCCTGCTTGGCGCAGATTCCCGCGCCAGCGTGGCACCGGGCCGGAGGAAGGCCGGCATCCGGATTGCCGACCTGCCTGACTGCGCAACTTCCACGCACGATCTCGACAGGCATCCAGGATGACCGAACCCAGCCATTCCATCTCGCTCGTCTTCGGGCGGCTCGACGCCAGTGCCATTCCGTTTCACGAGCCGATCCTGCTCTACACCTTTGCAATGGTCGCGGTCATGGGTGCGGCGCTGCTGGGCGCCATCACTTACTTCGGGCTCTGGGGTCGGCTCTGGCGGGACTGGTTCACCAGCATCGACCACAAGAAGATCGGCATCATGTACATGGTGCTTGGAGTCGTGATGCTGTTGCGCGGCTTTTCCGATGCCGTGATGCTGCGACTACAGCAGGCCATGGCGTTTGGAGGCAGCGAAGGCTATCTGCCACCGCATCACTTCGATCAGATCTTCACCGCCCACGGCGTGATCATGATCTTCTTCGTGTCGATGCCGCTGGTCACGGGCCTGATGAACTACGTTGTACCGCTGCAAATTGGAGCGCGCGATGTGGCCTTTCCCTTCCTCAACAACCTGAGCTTCTGGATGACCGTAGGCGGCGCCGTGCTGGTGATGATGTCGCTTTTTGTCGGCGAGTTCGCGCGTACTGGCTGGCTCGCCTATCCGCCCTTGTCGAACCTGGACTTCAGTCCCGGCGTGGGGGTGGACTACTACATCTGGGCGCTGCAAATCGCCGGCATCGGCACGCTGCTGTCGGGCATCAATCTGATCGTGACGATCACCAAGATGCGCGCGCCTGGCATGAGCCTGATGAAGATGCCGATCTTCACCTGGACCTCGCTGTGCACCAACGTGTTGATCGTCGCGGCCTTTCCTGTGTTGACCGCCGTGCTGGGCCTCTTGGCGATGGACCGCTACGTCGGCACGAATTTCTTCACCAACGGCCTGGGCGGCAATCCAATGATGTACATCAACCTCATCTGGATCTGGGGTCATCCGGAGGTGTACATCCTCATCCTGCCCGCCTTCGGCATTTTCTCGGAAGTTGTCTCGACCTTCGCGGGCAAGCGCCTCTTCGGCTATGCGTCGATGGTCTATGCCACGGTGGTGATCACCATCTTGTCGTATCTGGTGTGGCTGCATCACTTCTTCACCATGGGCTCGGGCGCCAGCGTCAATGCATTCTTCGGCATCACAACGATGATCATTTCGATACCGACTGGCGCGAAGATCTTCAACTGGCTTTTTACCATGTACCGCGGCCGCATCCGCTTCGAGTTGCCGATGATGTGGACTGTGGCCTTCATGGTCACCTTCGTGATCGGCGGCATGACCGGCGTGCTGCTGGCGGTGCCGCCGGCGGACTTCGTGCTGCACAACAGCCTGTTCCTGGTCTCGCACTTCCACAACGTGATCATTGGGGGCGTGCTCTTCGGCTTGTTCGCCGGCATGAACTACTGGTTTCCGAAAGCTTTCGGCTACAAGCTCGATCCGTTCTGGGGCAAGTGCTCGTTCTGGCTTTGGGTCATCGGCTTCTACTTCGCGATCATGCCGGGCTATGTGCTCGGATTGATGGGCGTCACGCGCCGCATGAACCGTTTCGCGGACCCTTCGGTCCAGATCTGGTTTCAGCTTTCAGCTTTTGGCACGGCGTTGATCGCGCTAGGCATCGCCTGCTTCCTGGCGCAGCTGTACGCCAGCTTTCGCCGGCGCGCCGAGCTGGCTGACTGCACGGGGGACCCATGGGACGGCCGCACGCTCGAATGGTCCACCGCCTCGCCGCCGCCGACCTACAACTTCGCCTTCACGCCGCGTGTGCACGAGCGCGACGCCTGGTACGACATGAAGCAGGGAGGCTACCAGCGAGCTCTGACCGGCTACCGTCCGATTCACATGCCGCGCAATACCTGGGCCGGAGTTGCCCTGGCCGGCCTCTCGACACTCTGCGCGTTTGCGCTGATCTGGTACATGTGGCTGCTGGCTGCTGTGTCTTTTGTCGGCGTGCTGGTCGTGGCCGTTGCCTATACCTTCGACTATCACCGGGACATGTGGGTCCCGGCTGAAGAGGTGGCGCGCTCTGAGGGGGCGCGCACGCAGCTCATGGTCGGTCCGCAGTGAGCGCTCAGCAGTGCACTCCCAATTCCGAGTGGGCTGCGCCTCATGCCGTGGCGCGGATTTGGTCAGCGAGACGCTGCGGCGGCAAAGACTCGGCCAATCGGTTCGCCTCCGGCTACGGGCGATAGTGCAACGCCACGCGTCCCAAGAGGAAAGATCCGGTGGGCGTCCTCGGCGCACGTCGCACGCGCATGTCACACGTGCGTAGAGGGGTAAGCGCCAGCTAAAGACCGCGTCGACCGCTAGCGCGCTGCAGCGGCACGCATCGACAACGTTTCCGAATTGGCGCGCTGCGGATTCCAATCGGTACGCGTAATCGGAGTTCGACGTGTTGACGGGTTGCCCGGACGGGGTACGCGGCCGAGACGCGATTGCAGACACAAAGAGGGGTGCGCGACGTCGGCGCGCGTAAGCTGGGATATCAGCGCCACACATTGCCGCGACGAGCGCGCTGCGCATTGCCGGAGCACGTTGATGCCATGCCCGGGGCCGGGGAAAACGTCCCCGAGAACACTCTTCTGCTGACGTCGGCGAGGAGCGTTCTCCGACGCGGATGCTTCTGGTCGGTGGCTACGGTGGCACGATGAAAGAAGACGAAAAGGAGCGCGAAATATTTGCGCTCGTTCTGTTGAAGATGGTGCGCGACAAGTGCGGCGAACAGCGAACAGGAAGTGTGTCAAGGACGAGCCTGCAGGCACTTGTGCCTGTCAACGAAAGGTCTTATGTGCGCCGCGGTCTGACGGCCCTCGTGGACCACGGCGCCCTGGTGATGAGCGGCGAGCAAATCGGAATGACCTCTAAGGGGCATCTTTTTATCGTTCAACGCGCCGTGGATGGAACGCCGTTGCCCGTACCTGATCCCGCGCAGAACTTCAATCTAATTCACCTGCGCCGCGCGATCTGCCAAGACGCGCGGCTTTCTCATCAGAGTCTCGAGGCTGCCCAGACTTTGCCAGGGCGCCTTGAGGAACGGGACATGAGACTGCCTCTGCCAAGGTCGCGGGCATGGCTGGTCTTTCTGGCTTTGGCGATTGCAGCGGCGGCGGTCTATTGGATGACCCGCACATTGGAACAGCGTCATGTGCCGATGGGTGTAGATCAGGTCGGAAAAAGCCACCTTGCTGTTGATTCCAACGCTCAAGATCCATCACTGGAGCCGCGCTGAGTGGCGCCAACGAAGGCCGGACGGCGCGCTACAAGCCAGCGTCGGCGATGGTTGCGAGCAGCTCGATCACCCTATGGGCATTCTCAGCAACATCTTCAGCAAAATCTTTCCGTCTTCGCACGCCGCCAACGCGCCATCTGCACCAGCGCCAAGTGCCGGGGCGACGGGTGCGACGGCGACGGGGCCCAGTGCCGCTCCCGCGCCCGGCGCTTCCGCAGCGACCGCCCCTTCGGCGATGCCGGAAGTCGATGTCGAGCAGATGCTGGACGGCATGGCGGCGAAGTCGCCTGAGAACCTGGATTGGAAGACGTCCATCGTCGACCTGATGAAGCTGCTGGGCCTCGAGAGTTCGCTGACCTCGCGCAAACAGCTTGCGAATGAGCTCCACTACGCGGGCGATATGAACGACGCGGCTTCCATGAACATCTGCCTGCACCGGCAGGTCATGAACAAGGTGGCAGCCAATGGTGGCAAGGTGCCCGCCGAGCTCAAAGACTGAAGGAAAACAGACATCATGGGAATCATCTGGACCATTCTCATCGGCTTTGTTGCCGGGCTCGTAGCTCGCGCCATGCTGCCCGGAAATCAACCAATGGGCTTCGTCCTGACCGTGGTGCTTGGAATTGCGGGCTCGTTGCTCGCCACCTACCTTGGTCAAGCCACGGGTTGGTACACAGCCGGCGCGGGCGCCGGCTTCATGGCCTCGGTCGTGGGCGCCATCGTGGTGCTGTTGATCTACGGACTTGTTACAGGCCGCCGGCGCTGAACGGCAGGGGCGAGTGACTCGGGTTGGATGAATTGTCGAAAACCATCGGTTCCGTAGATCACTTTCAGAACCCTCCATGATCGAACCGGAAGACGATGAATTGCAGGCGCTCCCACCCAACAGGGGCGCCAAAAGAGGTCTACAAGAGCTCGGCCGTGAGGCATGGCTTGATCGGGCGAGGAGACCTCTTGACGAGAACATGATCGGCGCTTGCGGACTTGCGGGGCTCCGCGGGAATGTTAGCGATCGCTGCGGCGACCGGTCGGGGCAGGCGACCATATTCGTGCCTTCCTCTCTGCGCTTTGATGGAGCCTCGTCGTAACAGGAGAGTTTGCCTACAAAGGCTCCTTCACCTTCAAAACGACAAAAGGCGACTCGTACGAAGCCAGCCAAGCTGTCGCACCTTCGGCGGGCAGCGGACGCGAGTAGAAGTAGCCCTGCCCCTTGTTGCAGCCAAGCGCTGTCAACAGCGTCGCCTGACCTTCCGTCTCGATGCCCTCGGCAACTGTCCGCATGCCAAGACTTCGCGCGACCCCCACGACGGCTGCGATGAGGACGCGGTGATGCGCGCTCGTCTCCATCGGGCTGACGAACGAGCGGTCGATCTTGACCACATCAACGGGAAGCTCGTGCAGGCTGGCGAGAGAAGAGTACCCGGTACCGAAATCATCCAATGACAGGGCGAGTCCGAGTTCTTTCAGGTCGGAAAGCCGGGCTCGAACATGTTCATCCTGAGCAGCCAGACTTTCGGTAACCTCCAGCTGAAGACAGGCCGGGCGCAATCCCGCTGCCGTGAGCGCTTGGGAAACACGTCCGACAACTTTCGAGTCAGCCAGCTGTGCACGCGATAGATTCACCGATATGGTTCGGGGGGCCCGGTCCCCCAGAAGCGACTGCCATGCAACGAGTTGTCGGCAGGCCTCGCTCAGGACCCACGCGCCCAGATCGCAGATAAGCCCGGTCGCCTCCGCAACGTCGATGAATTCACTCGGCATGACCACGCCGCGTTCGGGATGGCGCCATCGCACCAGGGCTTCCATTCCCGCCACGGATCCGTCCAGGAGATCGACGATGGGTTGATACACCGTGAACAGTTGTCCCTCTGCCAAGGCGCTGCGCAGTCCGATCTCCAAGTCCCCTCGTTGCCTGGCTTGCTGCAACAGGCCCGGCTCGAAGACGGCGTGGCGGGCGCCCCCGAGACGCTTGGCCTCGCGCATTGCCAGACTGGCGTGCTCCAGCATGCCGCCGGCATCCTGAGAGGAAGTTGCGCTGCTTACCAGGCCGACGCTTGCTGCCAGATGGACTGTCCCGTCACCGATGACATACGGCTTCTGCAATGCGCTGACCAAGCGGTGCGCGAAATCGTCTGCAGCCGCACTATCGCGCTCGGATGCATCAACACAGATGGCGAATTCATCGCCGCTCAGGCGCGCTGCCATGGCAGTCAGCGCTCCCGGGCTTTCAGGCGATTGCGACCGCTGCGCCATTGCGGCGGTGATCCGATGTCCCATAAGGCGCAGCACCTCGTCTCCGGCCGACTGCCCGAGCGTGACATTGATGCGCTCGAACCGGTCTGCATTAACGAGAACAACGACAAACTGATAGCCAGGGTCATCCTGCAACCTGCCGAGCGCACGCTCGATATGCTCGAGCATGGCCGTGCGATTGGCCAACAAAGTCAGCGGATCGGTTCGCTTTTCACCGTGCAGCCGCGCCTCAAGCCGATCGTATTCACGCTGCTCCGACGCGGTGATGTCGCTTACGCACGCCATCAACGTGGTGTCGTCCAGCCTCGTCATGTGCAGTGCCAGGGTGTGGGGCTCGTCCCGGAATCGATTTTTTCGGGGGATCCGCAGTGCCAGCGCATCGCAGATGAGATCGCCGGGCGAGGCACTGGCATTCGCCAGATCGCGCAACCCCGGTGCCACCGCCTGCAGGACATCGAAAAGGTTGTCCAGGTTCCCATCGGGTGCCAGCGGCAGCAGCAGCTGGGCGGACATCGGATTGATCAGGACCACCGTGCCGTCAAGTGTGGTCTGTATGAGGCCGACCGGCGCGCGGTACAGGAATTGCAGCAGCGCTTCATCCGCGGCACCCTCAGCCATTGCGTTGCCTGTCCCCGCGCGCGGCCCGCAGTCCCGCGTGGCTTGGCGCCAGCGCCGCATCCCAGCGTTCTACGCGGTTCCGGCCTTTCGTCTTGGCTGCATACATGGCCGAATCGGCGCGTTCGAGCAGTTCGTCCACCCCCTGGACGCCTTCTTCCATCATCGCGACCCCGGCACTGATGGTGTAGCGGATGAAAGCGCCGTTGACCTCGACCGTCTGCGCTTCGATGCTGCGGCACAGACGCAACGCAGCAGCCTCGGCCCCGGCAAGGGTGATGCCCGGCATCAGGACGACAAACTCTTCGCCGCCGATACGCGCCACGACGTCCATCGCATGAAAGTTGAAGGACATACCCGCGGCCAGATGCCGCAAGACCGCGTCTCCGGCAACATGACCGTGAGCGTCGTTGATCGCCTTGAAGTGATCGGCATCGATCATGACGACTGAGAGAGGCCGAGGCATCCGTCGCCAACGCTCGACTTCCAGGTTCGCCGCTTCGAACAACGCCCGACGGTTGGCCAGCCCGGTGAGGTAGTCGCTCGAAACTGACTGCCGCAAAGCCTCTGTGGCTTCGCGCCGGTCGGAGATGTCGCGGATGATGAGGCTGTACGCGCGCGCTGTGGGGTGCTCTTGCTCTGGAGCGACGCCCCGGACCTGGAGCGGCGCGATGAGGCAACTGCCCCAGTAGCGTGTTCCATCGGCGCGCACCCGCCAGCCTTCGTCGAGGCTCCAACCGCTGTCGTCTGCCTCGTGCAGCCTGTCCAAAGCGCGGTCGCTAGACATGCCATCCGCCGGATAAAACAGCGAGTAGGAGTGCCCGACCGTCGCCGCGCTGTCAAAGCCGGCAACGCGTCCAATGCTCGGGTTCCACGTCTGAGCGCATCCATCCGCGTCCAACGCTACCAGCGCATAGTCGGTGAGGCCGGTGACGATCGTGTTGATCCAGGCCATGCTCTGGCGCAGTTCGCGATCGCGCTTCACGGATTTGGTGACGTCGCTCAGCACGGCCATCAGCCGCTGGTCATCAAGCTTGAGCAAGCTCAGAGACAAGATTTGTGCGTCCAGGCGTCCGGCACGGCCCGCGCTGACTTGCAGGTGAAAGGCATCGCAGACCATGCCGTGACTGCCTCCAAAAACCTGGACCATGTGCCGAAGATCCGGTGCGACACCCTCCAGCGCGGTGAAAAGGTTTGCCAGTTCGCCGTCGCGCGACAGCGGCATCAGCAACTGAGCGCATACCGGATTCACCATCATAATCTCGCCATCGATGCGGGCCTGCACCAGGCCGATCGGTGCGATGTACAAGAATTGCGTGAGCGCCTCGTAGTCGTCCTCGAGTGAAATTGTCATGGCGCTGACCGGTCAGCCGGAACGCTGCACAAGCACGTAGCGCAACGTCGCGCCAGGCGAGGACAACAGCCGCAACTTGACCCTGATCGGCCGCATGCGCAGAGTCAGCACATAACCGATGGTTTCGTCGAGCAAATCGTTGCTTTCGACGGCATCCTCGAAGCGTTGTGCCACCAGATAGTTGTTCATGCAGGGTGCCACGACTGTGAACAAAGGCTGCCCAAGTACCCGCTGTCTTGAGAGCCCCGCCGCTTGGGATTCAAAGGTGTTGTAGCGTTGCACAACGCCCTGCGCATCGAAGCCGATCACGCCGAAGTTCCGTTCGTCCAGCTGAGTCTCGGTCAGCGTTTCCAACACGTTCAGGATGTTCTGCTCGGAGAAGTCGACGTTCGTGGCGGATGTCATGGAGGGCTTTCGAATGCTGGGTTTGACCGCTGCGCAACCCGGCGTAAGGTTGGCGACGGTGCGAGCATGCGCTCTCCGGAAGCACCTTTTCGCATAACGGCAAGACCTCCTACAAACGCGAGACTATCGGCGGGTACCGGCGATGCGAAAGCATCGGCTTGCCCGGATCTCGTGTTTAATGGCTGCGCCCGGCCACATCAAGCTGTGCACCGACCACCAAATCCTTTTGTGCAGACTGCCGGGCTACTCACCATGCTTTCGCGACTTGTCTATGCCAGCCGGGCCACTGTCCCCTTTGACGACGACTTGCCTGCGATTCTGCAGTGGTGTAGCGATGTCAATCCGTCCCTCCATGTGACGGGCTTGCTTTGTTTCCTCGATGGCGTCTACATGCAATATCTCGAAGGCGAGGAAGCGGTGCTGGAAAGTTTGTTCGCCAGCATCAGCAAGGACACCCGCCATGCTGGAGTCACGCTGCTCGAAAAGCGTGCCACTCCGCAACGTGCCTTCCCGCAGTGGTCGATGAAGCTGATGGAGTGGGACGATCGCAGCAGGGCGATCTTTCGGAGCTTCTCGCCAGGCAGCCGGCTTGATCTCTACGCGAGCGATCCTTCGACTGCTGCACCATTGATGCGCGCGCTGATCAGGGAAGTTGACTGGAGGCTATAGCGCTTCCTGGACGCTGGCGCAGGCGCACAAAGGAGTGAATCTTCCTTTGGATGAAACCAAGTCGACGGAAGAGAGCCCCTGAGATTCATTCGATCGGCCCGACCCCGTTGGTGATACTTGTACCTGGCGCCAAACATCAGCGAATTCGGCGCCGAGGTTTTGCGTCAGCGCTGTTCAAGCGTTGTGGCTGTATGTAGTTCAGCGTCTTGGCCGTCGAGCTGCCGTCAGGCACGCAGCTCACTTCGGCAATGACGAAGGCTCCCATGAGTCCGGTGTGGTGCCGATCAGTTGCTTGAGTCCAGACCAAGGTTTGGCGCGAGGCATGCTCGACTTTCCCGTGACGGCCGATTGCGCGAACAGCACCATGCGCTCGCGCAGGTAGTTCAAGTCCGACTGCGACCAGGTCTCGATCGAGTGCGGTCCCCGCGCCACCACGATTTCCTTCAAGCCGGTGATGCGGTCGTAAGCGGCGATCGTGCCTTCCACCGTTTCGGCACGGTCCCACAGCCCCTTGCCGAAGAAGGCG
>JAQGMP010000500.1 GCA_028292285.1 Variovorax sp.
CGGCTGAACTGCCACCAGATGTTCTTGCCGGTCTCTCGGTTGGGTTCATTGGCGCGAAAAGAGCGGCGGCTGGTTCGTTGGACCCCGGTGCCAGAAGCGTTCCACGTATTGCCGATTGGTGGCGCTACAGCTGCTGCAGAACAACGTCTCGGCCTCCAGCATCCAGTCTTCATACAACCGCTCAACCTCGGCGAGTTGCTGATGCGTGCGACGGACGTTTAGAGCCGCACCTGCATGACGGCTGCCATCATCCGCGTGTGCTCCTCATCAGCTGCCTTCCAAGCGTTGAAGGCTGCGTGAAACTCATCTTCGGTGCCCATTGCTGCTCCCATGGCTATCCCGACTGGGCATCTTGGAGCGCGGCAACATCATTGCGCGCCCCAAGCGCTCGGCCAAAGATCTCTGCCTTGGTCCCACTTCAAGATTTCCAACCATGCTTCGAACCTTTCGATCAGGGACGCTCAGCGTAAACCCAGCCTCCGAATAAGTGTCGCTCGTCGAGCATCGACCGATAGCCTGCTGGACGCGCAGCGCAGCGGTGGCCAAGAACCATTGACGAAGACCGAGTGGATGCGGTGATCGCCAGGAAGCTGGAGAGCGTGCCGGGCGGCGCAACCCACTGGACACGCGCACCATGGCCAGCGCCTCCGTGCTGTCGCAGATGGCCGTCTCGCGCACCCGGCGTGTCTTCGGCTCGAGGCCGCATCGCCAGGAGACGTTCACGTCGTCCACCAGACCCGTGTTCGTCGAGAAGGTACTCGACATCGTCGGGCCTAGATGGATCCGCCTTGGACGGCGAACCGATGATGGTCGCATCCACGATGGTGCCGGTGCCAACCTTCAGGCCATTTCTCGCGAAACGTCTTCCGCGGCAGCGAGAAGGTGTCGTTCGACGACAAGTACCTGCAGCCCTAAGTAGGCACCGTGGTTCGCATCAACCAGCGAACGGCCACCGTCGACACCGGCAACGGCCACTCGTGGCGCGTGCCGCTCTTCATGCTTCGACGCGTGCTCGACATCTGAACATCTGTCGCTGCCGCCGTCCCTGTCGATCAGCCGACCGTCGAGAGGGCGTTGAGTCCACGCTTGCGCTGAGTCAGCAGTGAACAAGCTTTGTGTGTGGCCCGTCTGCGTCTGTTGAGGCATGAGACCAACGCTCGTGTAAACGGTCGGCAGTTCCGAGCCGCTCTACCCGGCAATCTGCTCCATCGTAAGGCACGTGTCCGGGCCGTAATGCAGCGTATTCCGCGAGAAGTACGGCGGCACCATCATGTCGAATTGCTCAAATCCATGTGCCACATCGCTGCGTAATAAGTCGGTCCGGCTACCAACGTCCAGTCGCAGACGCTCACCTCGCTTCAACGCTACGGGCCGTGGTGGCAAGCTGAAGCGGAGTTTGACGGGCGTTCCAGGGACCAGGGGCTCGGGCACGTCGATGTCCAACGCGATCTCGGACGGTGTGCTGCGCAGCTCATCGATCTTGCGGCACGCCGGGCGCATCGAGCCCAGCGACAGCAGGTGGTACGTACCATCAGCCTCCACACGGCCGAGTCGGGCGATGACGTGCGAGTCGATCTCGGTGCAGCTGAAAAGCAGTGACAGTGTGATCGGACCGATGAACTCCGCGTCTTCGTTCATCGTCACGTCATAGGTGAGGATGGGATTGGCGACCTCGTCCAGGCCCGGGGGCACCACCGCACGAAAGGGCACCGCTGCCCAGCTGTTGCGGCCATCTGATGGCAGGCCGGGCACGAGCTGATGCGTCACAGCGTCCGCGCCGCTCGATGTCAGATAGTAGGAAACCTTGCTGGCCCCGGGGACTGGGTACGCGCTCGCGCTTCGGCACTCGCCTTCGGGTGCGCCATCCGCGTAGTAGCGAACGGGCGCCTGGGATGCGTAGCCATTGTCCGCGCCGTGGCAAATGTGGTCGAAAAAGGCGAGCGCCTCCAGCTGCCAGCGGTAGACCGGCAGCGCGTATTCCGGCGGCGCCATGATCAGCCATTTGCGCTCCGCCGGCGTCGAAGCCTTTTGCATCAGCTCGTAGGCGCCAAAGCGGTGCAGGTTCATCGCGCCCATGTCCTCGATGATCACGAACGGAACGTCGATCTGATGAAGCTGGGCAGACGGCCCCTCCGGGATGCTGTTGGTCGCCCGGGTCTTTCCGTCGAACACCCAGTCTGCAAAAAGCTGGCGATACTTCAGCGCAGGCTTGTTCTTCTTGAAGTGGTCCATGACGTCCGCCATGCGCTTTTGCACAGCGGGCTCCCAGATTTTCTTCAGAGGCGAGTTGAAGATGTGACTCAACACGGCGCGCAACATCGGCGGCACGTGAAGGCGTTCTTGCGCTTCCGTGAAATTGGCGCCCATCCAGAGAGTCAGGAAATCCACCTGTGGCGCGCCGCCATACATGACGATCTGGCGGAAATAATCGGTGTCCGTGCCGTTGGCAAAGAAGGCCTTTAGCGCAGGCGGGCGGCGCGTGGCCACCTGTGGCTGCACCACGGCGTAGTACGAAGTTCCGAACAGCACGACCTGGCCATCGCACCAGGGCTGGCGGGCCGCCCACTCGATCACGGCGACGTGATCGTCGACGTCGGTCTCGTTGAAGAACACTACGCTGTCGCCTTGCGAACGGCCCATGCCGCGGCGCGATACGACGACATGCACGTAGCCCCGGTCCGCAAACACTGGCCCTTCACCCGTCTCGCTGGTGCCTGTGGGAGCGCCGGTGTTCTGCAGTTGATGGCTGTAGGCAGAGAACACGACGACCGCCGGATAGCGACCCGGCTTGGCGGGCGCGGCAATGTCGGCGCCTAACGAGATGCCGTCTGCCACCGGAATCATCTGATCCGCATGGATCCTGCAGCCCAGCCCGGACATGACGGGCGGCCCGGGTGTCCACCCGGCAGTTTGCTGCTGGTCCAGCTTGGTTTTTACAGAGATGAAGTTATCGGCGAACGATGGGTCATTGAAGTATGAAGACATGGACTGCTCCGGCAAGGGATTTGAAGATCCGGGACAACCGACGTTCGCGTCGGCAACGCGTTTTTCCTATAGCGACAGCGCGCGATAGAACTCGACAAAGAAGCGCACCGCACCAATCGGCTCCACGCTGTGCAGCACCTGTGGCACCACGATGCCCGGCTCGCCGGGCGTCAGCACGGTGTCCACTGCAAGCGGGGGCACCCGATAGCGAAGCTGGCCTTCCTGCACCTGGATCTTTGCCCAGACTCCTGGTGCAGTTCTGTGATCCGCACGCAAGCCGGCTGGTACCGTCATCTCCGTGAAATCCGGCGTTCGCTTGTAGCTGGCAAAGTCTCCAGGGAGTTCGGATCGGTCGCACTGGACGCAGTCGAGCAGGGTGCCCATTTGTGTCTGCCTGCCTTCTTCGCTCAGAACCCAGGGCCGCGACACGAGCGGCGGATCGTGCCTCACATGCTGGAGATGGCCGCAATCGAGGCGAGCTGTCCAGTGCGAGTCCTGGTCCTGGCTGAAGCTCGTGATCTGACGTTGCATGGGATTTCCTCAGCCCGCAAGAATCGGCAACAGCAGGCGTGACGATGAGCGGACCGTGCTGACGCAACTCGTCCCGACGCTCGCGTGGCGGAAGGTGATCAGTGCGGGCGTCTTCGGATCCTGGTCGTCGCTGTTGAGGTGCACCCGGATGCGGTGACCCGCCTTGAACCTGCGCGCATTCGCCACCAGCGGAATACGGTAGCGGACCGTTTCGCCCAGGGGCAAGGCCTGGAATGTGGTGCAGGGAAGCTCAGGGGCACCTGGCCGGCTTGCCGCCTCGTCCACCTTGCGCAGGCCCGCGCGCAGGTAGCCTGCTGTGACGTCCGTCGACTCGCCATTGCCATTGACATCCTGCAAAACAACGATCCACGCCGTGTCGGGGGCCGTGCTCGCAGCGTCAAGCTGCAGCTCGATGTCGCCGACCACATCGACGTCCTGCGGCAGGGGTGGCGTCTCCCAGACCAGATTCGACGGCGGGTCGGCTTCGCTCGTTTGCGGCCGCGTCACAGCCAGCGTCATCATGACCCGGTCGCCACTATCGCCACTATCGCCGCCTTCGTCAGCGCCGAGCATGCCGTCGCTGCGCAACGCAAACGCACGGTATTCGGTCCCTGCGATGGGCCAGCTGTCGGCCGTGCGCCACCCGTCGGTCCCCGGCAGCGTGTAGCGGATGTTCGGGCCTTCCAGAATGCCGGTGTCCTGGCCCTTGAGCCAGTGATCGAACCAGGCCAGCGCCTCGATGTGCAGGCTCTCCCACGGCCACGCAAGACCGTGCTCTCCAAGCATCACGGTCTGGACATGCTTGCTGTTGACCAAGCCCTCCCGGGCGAGGAAGGTCGACGGCAAATGAAGCGGAACATTGGACCAGTCGCATCCCAGGTAGACCGGCACTTCGATCCGGTCGAGCAAGGGGAGCAGATTGCGGTCTTCCCACCAGGCGTCCCGCAGCGGATGCTCGACCACGATAGCCCGCCAGAGATCGTCCCAGGGGTGCGGATCGTGATGGAGCTTGAGTACGGCCTTGAGTCCCGTCAGCGCCGCCTCGCCATTGAAGGTCTCGAACCTCTTGTGAACGCCGGGCGAACGCAGCAGCGCACTGACGCCCTCGATCAACTTGCTGCGCCAGAGCGTGTTGGTCCGCCTGGATGTCATGCCGATCATGTAAAGAAACGGCGTGATGAACGAGGTGCTGACCAGGCCGTGATGCGTGGCGGCCCGGTAAAGGTCGAAGGTGCCTGCGACCGGCATGATCGCTCTCAGGTGCGGTGGGCGCTCCACCGCGGCCTCCATCTGGGTCATTGCGAAGTAGCTGATGCCGACCATGCCCACGTTGCCGTCCGACCAGGGCTGCGCGGCGGCCCATTCGACCAGGTCATGCATGTCATGCCGCTCCTGTTGGTCGAAGAAGCCGAACACACCTTCCGAGCCGCTGGTGCCGCGGCAGTTCGCGATTACGTGGA
>JAQGMP010000679.1 GCA_028292285.1 Variovorax sp.
CTCGATTCCATCTGACTGCCCAGAGGCAAGCAAGTCGGTGATACACGCACGTAGGAGTGTTAGCACTGCTTTCGCCTGTGGCGTAAAGACACGGTTCGTCGCCAAACACAGCGAGACGGTGGCTCGAAGTGAAGGCCCAACGATTTTGCGTTGCATTGGCGGCCGTGCGGCGCGAGAAAAGTTCGCTAGCGCCGAAGGCAGGATCGTTGCACCGATGCCCATATCTATGGCCTGGCGCAAAGTTGCGGCTGACTCGATTTCAGCTCGGATGTTCGGCGTGACGCCGATGCTGGCGAACGCATCGTCAACCACCTGCCGCAGCGTGTGCAGGCGACTTGGCAACAGCAGATCGATGTCACCCAGCTCCGCGAGGTGCAGCGGCTCGTCGGGCGCGCCGGGAAGCGACAGGCCCGCCGGCGCGATCAAGAACAACTCCTCGGTCAGCAACGGCTGGAGTTCGATGCCTTTAACGGGATTGCCGCCGTAAATGATCGCCATGTCGAGGCGGCCGGTCATGACCATTTCGCTCAGGATCAGGCCGAAGTTGTCGTTGATGAAGAGGTTGACTGCGGGATGCTCCCGACGAACCGCTTGCAACAACGGAATGGAGAGCGCCGATGCGGTGCTGTAGGTGGCCAGACCCAGCGCCACCGGCCCGCCGATGCCTTGCGCGTCGTCCACATCCAGCTCGCGCTCGATCTGCTCCAGATGGGTCAGCATGACGAGCGCCTGGCGGTAGAGCTTTCCACCGGCGATCGTCGCCGCAACGCCGGCGCTCGATCGATTGAGCAGCTTGACCTTGAAGTGTTCTTCCAGCGAGGCGATGTGCTGGCTCAGTGCCGGCTGCGCCACGCCGAGCTGCGCTGCCGCAGCGGAAAGACTCCGGACGTCCACGGCAGTGACAAAGCTCTTCAGCGTCTTGAAATTGACCGTCATCGCGTTCGGGCGTCAGCATGTTGCCGCTGATGTCTTTTTGAGCTGCCAGTTGAGGAGCAGGGATCGTAACCCCGGTTGACGAGGGCAAGGACTTGGCCCGATGCTTGCTTCAAACCCAGCGTTTTGAAGGACAGGTCAGTGAATCTGCGGCGGCTTAAATACTTTGTGAAGATAGTGGATGTTGGAAGTCTGACGCTGGCCTCCGAGCTGCTGCATGTCGCGCAACCCGCATTGAGCCAGCAGCTGGCGACGCTCGAAGCCGAGTGCAAGCAGAAGCTGCTGCTGCGAACGCAAAAGGGAGTGGTTGCAACCGAGGCAGGCAAGGTATTGCATCGTCACGCACAAGCGATCCTGCGGCAGATCGAACAGGCACGTGCCGACGTCTTGAATGCCGGACGCAGCATCGTCGGGCAGGTTTCCCTGGGGTTGGCGCCAGGCACAGCCTCCTCGACACTGGCGCTGCGCCTGCTGCAGGTGGTACACGACCGCCACCCGCAGATCGTCCTGCACATCAACGAGAACTTCGGCGCCACGCTGCTGGACTCGGTGCGCAACGGCCAGATGGACATGGTGATGGCCTACCTAGGCGAAGCAACGATGCAGGGCGTCGCGCTCGACCCGCTGCTGACCGAAGACCTCTGCGTCGTGGCGCCGATCGGATTCTTCGACTGCGATCGCAATCTCGTGCTCGAAGATCTACGCGAAGTGGATCTGCTATTGCCTTGCGGGACCAACCAGGTGCGCCGACACATCGATCGCGCCCTGGCCAAGGCCCATGTGGCGCCACGTGTGGTGGCAGAGATGGAGTCGAGCCAGACGCTGGGCGCAGCGGTTGCATCGGGTCTCGGCGTGACCGTGTTGCCGGTTTCGGCCGCCAAGGCCGTGGCAATGACGGCCAACGTTCAGCTCCACAGCATCGGCGGACGAGAGATCGAAGTGCCGCTCGCGCTGTGCACGTCGACCCAATTCGCGATGTCGGAGCCGGCACAAGCGGTCAAAGCCATCCTGCTGGAACTAGTGAGTGGCCTGAGCTATACGGACGGCTTGCACACGATGCACTAAGGTTGCGCTGACAGCACACTCACCCCGCGATCGAATACCCGCTATCGACCGCGATCGCGGTTCCAGTCACAAAATCCGAGGCACTGCTCGCCAGAAACATCGCGATGCCGGCCAAGTCATCCGGTCGACCTCAGCGCGCGGCAGGCGTCCGTGCCAGCACGCGTTCGTTCAAGCCCGTCGGTGCAAGCCGCTCAGCCTCTGTCAGGTCGGTCTCGATCTAGCCGGGCAACACAGCCCTTGAAGCGCGGCTACGCGGCGCGGCAGCACAGGAATGCGCTGGTGAGGTTTGTGTCCATCACCTGGTTCCACTCAGGCAGGGCCAGTTGATCGACCGGCTTCCGCAAGGTGGTGCCGGCGTTGTTGACGAGGATGTCCAGCCGCCCGCAGCGCGCGATCAAGATGTCGAACAGCGAGGCCACGGCGTCCTCTTGCGATACGTCAGCAGAGATCGCGAAGGCATCGCTGCCGAGTGCTTTCAGTGCTCGGACAGCAGCTTCGGACTTGCCCGCATCGCGCGCTGCGATGACGACCTGTGCACCGGCCCCCGCGAGACCGAGTGCCATCCCCAAGCCGAGCCGCCATTGCCGCCGGTGACCAACGCCACCTTGCCGCGCAGGTCGAAGGCCTGCAACTTGAATGCAGCATTCGGCCTTGCAGAGCCGCTCGGCATCTCAGCGGGTCGCGTGTTCGGCGTCGGCTGGCGCAGACAGCTTCCGCATCGCCGCCACCCCGTCGTTCACGAACGGATCAGCATGGTAGTAAAGCAGTTGCGCGCCAAGCGAAACGTGGTGCGCCACGTCCTGCTTGACCACCAGCGTGCCCGCGATCTTGCCGGCCGCACGAATGCGTCGCAGCGTTTCGTCGATCAGGTCGACGGCCGGTTGAGGCCGCTTCGCACCAGGCGCAACGGCCGGCGAATAGCCCATCGATTGCGACAGGTCGCCAGGGCCGACGAAGAACACGTCGATGCCTTCTACCGCCAGGATCTCGTCGAGGTTTTTCACCGCCTCGACCGACTCGACCATGCCGATTAGCAGTTTTTCCCGGTGGTTGTCGGGCATTGCATAGCGGAAAGTGTGCACTACCTGGCGCGCGATCTCCGCCGTGTGGATGAGCGGAACCATGACGCCGTCGGCGCCGGCATTCAGGCAGCGCGTGATGGTCGAGCGCTCCTGGTTCTGGGGTCGCACGATGCCGAAGCCGCCGCCGTAGCGCGCGGCCTTGGCCATGTGGTGGATGTCCTCGAAGCTGGCGAGCCCGTGCTCGCAATCGATGAAGACCGAGTCGGCACCCGAACGCACCAGCTTCTCGCACAGCGTGGGCGAGACGTGGTTCGGGTTGACCATCAGCACGGAGGCGCCGCGTGCAAGGCGTTGATGCAGTGATTCGCTCATGTCGTCTTCTTCGTATGTCTTTATGTCTGTCTTGTCGTCACGGCTTGCCGGGCGTGCCATCAGGAGCACCGAGCCAGCGACTCATCTCGATGTCGGGGCCCTGGTCCCGCATCAAAGTCGGGCTGATGACGAGCTGTTCGATCGTCGTGCCCTGCGGCAAGGTGCAGGCCAGCAGGATGGCGCGTGCCACGTCGTCGGGCGCCACCATCGCGGCACGTTCGGCAGCCGTTGGCGGGCGCACGCGCGTGTCCATGATCGGCGTGTTCACTTCGCCGGGCAAGATCGTCGTCGAGCGGATGTTGTTGTTGCGGTAGGTGCCGTGGACGAAGCCCATGAGGTTGACCACCGCTGCCTTGGCGGCACCGTACGGCGCACCGCCGAGAAGGTTGGGCCGTACTGCCGCCAATGACGACACGGTGACGATCGTGCCGCTCCCGGCCGCCAGCATGCCGGGCAACACGGCCTGGATCAGCACGTACACGGCATTGAGATTGACCGAGACCGCCGCGTCCCAATCGTCCTGTTCGATCCAGCGCAGGTTGCGCACGCGACTGGTCAGGCCCGCGTTGTTGACCAGGATGCCGACCGGACCCACCTCGGCGTCGATCCAGCTGACCAGGTCTTGCAGCTGCTCGCGCTGCGTCAGGTCGGCCGGGCGTGCCCAGGCTTGCCCGCCAGCCTCGCGGATCTCGCCGACGACCGCATCGAGCGGCTCCTTGCGCCGGCCCATCACCACGACGCGGGCGCCCTCTGCGGCGAGCATGTGCGCAGTCGAACGACCGATGCCGGAACCGCCGCCGGTGACCAGTGCGACCTGCGAAGCCAGGGCCCTGCCGGCCGTCATGCCGTCGCCTTCTCAGCCACGGCCCCAGCTTGCAACTCGGCCGCATAGCCGTAGTCGCTGCGCGCACCTCCAGACGTCACGAGCCCTTGGCGCAAGTCATCTTCGATCAGCTCCTTCGAGCGCTCGGCCGCGTTGCCCCAGCCACCACCACCCGGCAGTTCGATCTGCAGGCGTTCGCCCGGCGCGAGCACCAGGCGACCTTTCGGAAACACCGGCACGCCCTGATGCAGCACGGCACCATTGCGCCCGGCCTTGCCGCCCAGCACACCCAGGCACGGAAACTTCACATGCTCGGTACTGAGATAGACGTTCATCTCGCGATCGGAGAGGTTGCGGATCACGCCGCGCTGGCCGAGGCCACCGCGGAATTCGCCGGCGCCGCCCGAATCGGGAATCAGCTCCTTGCACTCGATCAGCACCGGCACCGCCAGCTCGTACATCTCGATCGGCGTCACGCGGCAATTGGAAGGGAAGCTCAAGGTGTCGAGTCCGTCCATCGACCAGCGACCGCCCTGCCCGCCATGGAAGTTCTGCGCGCTGCCGTAGGCCGTGCCGTCGGAACGCTGGCCCTGGCAGTTGAGGCCCCAGATCGGAGCGCCGCCGCTGTCGCCCATCGCGCCCTTCGGCACCACGTTCTGCAGTGCCTTGAAGATCAGGCTCGGGATGCAGTGGCCGACCAGGTTGCGGGCTGCGCCGGCAGCGTGCGGCCGCGGATTCAGGATCGAGCCGGCCGGTGCCGAATCGGTCAACGGGATCATGCAACCTTCGTTGTTCGGCGTC
The DNA here is from genome assembly GCA_028292285.1 of Variovorax sp. Lineage (GTDB taxonomy): Bacteria > Pseudomonadota > Gammaproteobacteria > Burkholderiales > Burkholderiaceae_C > Variovorax. The sequence continues at coordinate 5,017 of JAQGMP010000679.1, forward strand.
TCCGGGTCGAGCAGGCACTTGAGCGCGTACACGCTGTGCGCCACGCGATAGTGCGGCACGACGTTGATGCCGCGAGCCACTTCGGGCGAGGTGCCGGCGTAGTCGACGTGAATCGAGTCGTCACCCACCTCGACGCTCACGCACAGCTTCACTTCGGTCTCGAAGCCGTCGATGGTCATGTCGGCCTTGTAGCTGCCGTTGGGCCAGGCCGCGATGGCCTGGCGCATGTGGCGCTCCGAGCGGCTGAAGATCGCTTCGCCCAGGCCTTCGCAGTCGTCCATGCCGTACTCGTCCATGAAGCGGCTGAACTCGCGGCTCATCACCTCGTTGGCCGCGACCATGCTCTGGATGTCGCCGCGCACTTCATGCGGCAAGCGCACGCTGGCCTCGATCACCGCGAACACATCGGTGTTGGGCTGGCCCGCCTTGAAAAGCTTGAGCATCGGAATGCGAATGCCTTCTTCGAACATGTCGGTCGAGTCGGGTGATTGCGGTCGGCCGCCGATGTCGGGCAAGTGCGCGATGCTGCCGGCGTAAGCCACGATCTTTCGATTGCGGAAGATCGGCGTGAGCATGACCATGTCGGGCAGGTGGCCGGTGCCGATGATCGGGTCGTTCGTGGCGAGCACGTCGCCCGGCTCCAGCGAGCTCTCGGGGAAGGCCGGCAAGAAGTAGTTCTGCGCCGCCATCGGCAATGTCGTGATGAACACCGGGATCGACCAGGTGCACTGCGACAGCGCCCTGCCCTTGGCATCGAGCAGCACGTTCACGTAGTCGTGGTTCTCGCGAACGATCGGCGAGAACGCGGTGCGGCCCAGTGCGCTGTCGGCCTGGTCGGCGATGAAGACCAGGCGGTCCCACATCACCTGCAGCGTGATCGGGTCGTTGAAATCGGGTTGATGCATGGATCTGGTAGACATGGGTGGCCTTCAGGACAAAAGCATGATGAGGTTGTGCTCGGCGTCAAGCGAGGCACTGGCGTTCGGCCCCATCACGACGGTTGATTCGCGCTGTTCGATGATGGCGGGGCCTTCGACCGGCACGCCCGGCAGCAGCGCGTAATGGTCGTACACGGGCGTGTTGACGAACTTGCCCAGCTCGGAGAAGAACACCGGCCGGGTGCCCTTGCGCGGGTCGCGCACCGCGCCCGCTTCACCGCGCAAGCCGGCCAGCGAAACGACGCTCTTGGGGCCGCTCGCACGGATGCGCCAGGTGATGATCTCGGCGTCGGTCCCGCTCACCGCGCGGCCGTACAGCGCCACGTAGTTCGCATGAAAGCGCGACATCAGCTCGGTCACGAAGGTCGGATCGGCCGGATCCATTTCAGGCAGCGCGACCGAGATCTCGTAGCCCTGACCGACATGGCGCATGTCGACCGTGTAGGTGTAGCGGATGTTGGCGGCCGGCACCTTGCTGGCCAGCACGACTTCACGCCCCTGGTCGGCGAGCGAGGCCTTCACGACTTCGACGGCGCTGGGGTTCCAGGCGGACACGCGCATCGGCAGGCTGGTCGACAAATCGGCGGCAACCGGCGCACCGAGCAGGCCGATGGCCGAGGTCACGCCGGCGCCCAGTGGGCAGATCACCTTGCGGATGCCGAGCTTGCGCGCCACGCCGTACGCATGCACCGGGCCGGCGCCGCCGAAGGCGATCAAGGGCAAGGCACGCGGGTCGACGCCACTGTCGGTCGCCTGCATCGAGGCGGCTTCGGCCATGCTCTCGTTGACCATGTCATGGATGCCCCAGGCGGTGCGCTCGGGGCTGATGCCGAGGTCGGCCGCGAGCCGCGCCATGGCATCTTGCGCCGCGCGCCTGTTGAGCGAGAAGTCGCCCCCGAGGAACGAGTTCTCGTTGAGGTAACCGAGCAGCAGGTCGGCATCGGTCACGGTCGGTTCGATGCCGCCACGGTCGTAGCAGGCCGGGCCGGGCGCCGCCGCCGCGCTGCGCGGGCCGACCGCCAGCAAGCCCATCTTGTTGCGCGCCGCGATGCTGCCGCCGCCAGCGCCGATCTCGATCATGTGGATCGACTGGATCTTCAGCGGAAAGCCGCTGCCCTTGCGAAAGCGTTCGTGGCGCGCGACCTCGAGGTCGTTGGCGACCATCGGCTCGCCGTTCGGGATCAGGCACAGCTTGGCGGTGGTGCCGCCCATGTCGAACGACAGCACGCTCATCTCGCCGGCCTGCTTGGCGTAGTCGGCCGCAGCGACCGCGCCGGCGGCCGGGCCCGACTCGATGAGCCGAACCGGCGTGCGCGCCGCAGAAGAGCTGGGCACCACACCGCCGCTCGACGTCATCCACAGCAGCTGCCCATGGACGCCGCGCTTCGATAGTTCGCGCTCCAGATGGTTGACGTGCCCGACCATCATCGGACGCGTGTAGGCGTTGACCACGGTGGTCGAGGCACGGTCGTACTCGCGCACTTCGGGGCACACGGCGGACGACAGCGAGACCGACACGCCCGGCGCCACTTCGGCCAGCAGTTCGGCGATGCGCCGCTCATGCTCACCGTACTTGTAGGCGTGCAGCAGGCAGACCGCGACCGACTCGACCTTGTTGGCGACCAGCGTGCGGCCGATGGC
>JAQGMP010000526.1 GCA_028292285.1 Variovorax sp.
ACAGCTACGCCGGCCTGCGCGCGTTGATGGTGCCGCCATCGAAGCGCTCGTCGGCACTGTCGCGGCGCCGCCATCGCGCACCGTTGTTCGGCATCGAGGATGCGGGCCGCTGGACGCTGATCCGGCAGCCTTCGGCGGCGAAAGCCGCAGCCGCGCCGTCGACCGCACCCACGGCAGATGCCGTCGAGCAGGTCGCCCGCGTGCTGTTGCGCCGCTACGGCGTGGTGTGCTGGCGCATGCTGGAACGCGAGGCGCAGTGGCTGCCGTCGTGGCGCGAACTGGTGCGCAGCTTGCGGCGGCTCGAGGCCCGCGGCGAGATCCGTGGTGGCCGCTTTATCGCCGGGCTGTCCGGCGAACAGTTCGCGCTGCCCGAAGCCATCGCACTGATGCGCTCGGTGCGGCGCCAACCCGCCGACCCGAGCGACCCGAGCGACATGCGCTACATCTGCCTGTCGGCCAGCGATCCGGCCAACCTGCTCGGCACCGTGCTGACGGGCCCCAAGGTGCCGCGCGTGGCCGGGGCGCGCGTGCTGTACCGCGACGGTGTGCCGGTGGCGACGAGCGTCGGCGGGCAAACGGAGTGGCTGGTCGAGCTTGCTGCGGGCGACCGGCCTGCCGCCCTGCATGCGCTCGCGCTGGAGGCCGCGCCCTACCGGGTGGGGTTCAGGCCGGGACTCGGGCTTCCCGCTGAAATGCGTTGAGCTTTTCGGGCAGGCGGTGATGCGATCGACAGCCTAGCCGGCCAGGCCCGCGAACACGTTCTGCACGTCGTCGTTCGCATCGATCGCCGCCAGAAAGGCTTCGACTTCTTCCAGATGCTCGGCACTCAGCGTGGCCGGGTCGATCGGGTTCTTCGCCTTGTAGCCGAGCTTGGCCGACAGCACCGAAAAGCCTTGCGCCGGCAGCGCGCGGCTCACGAGATCGAGGTCGGCCGGGTCGGTCAAAAACATCGTCGTGCCGTCTTCGGCGCCCGGCTCCATGTCTTGCGCGCCGGCTTCGATGGCTGCGACTTCGGGGTCGGCACCCTGGGCCGACGGCTCGGCCTCGATCATGCCGACGTGGTCGAAGTCCCACGCGACGGAGCCCGACGATCCCAGCTGGCCCTTGCGGAACAGCACGCGCATTTCAGACGCGGTGCGGTTCACGTTGTCTGTCAGGCACTCGACCATCAACGGCACGAGGTGCGGCGCGAAGCCTTCGTAGATCACATGATCGAAATGCACCGCCTCGCCCGTCAGGCCCGCGCCTTTTTTGATCGCGCGGTCGAGCGTTTCCTTGGGCATCGACACCTTGCGTGCCTGCTCGACGACCAGTCGCAGCCGCGCGTTCGAGGCCGGGTCGGCACCGCTGCGCGCCGCGATCATGATGTCCTTCGCCAATTTGCCGAAGACCCGGCCTCTGGCGTTGGCCGCCAGGTCCTTGTGTTTTGCTTTCCACTGCGCGCCCATGCTGTCTCCTTGTTGCTTCCGGCCCCGATTATTCTGCAAACACGGGTCCGGAAACGGCGTGCGCGTTGCGGCAGGGCTCGGCAGACTGCGGCCGACCGAAGCTACTTTGCCCCGCCGCCCCGATCTGCGCCCCGCCCCATGACCCACCCCACTACCGACGGACTCGCCAAACTCGACAAGCTCGACTGGCCCCGCCTGCTCGACGACCTCGCCACACGCGGCTGCGCGACCACCGGGCCGCTCTTCAGCCCCGCGGAATGCCGTGAGCTCTCAGCGATGTACGAGCGCCCCGCCTTGTTCCGCAGCCGCGTCGTCATGCAGCGCTACGGCTTCGGACAGGGCGAGTACCAGTACTTCGACCATCCGCTGCCGGCCGCCGTGGTTGCTTGGCGCAGCGCGCTGTACGAGCGCCTCGCGCCGCTCGCCAACGCCTGGGCGAGCGCGATGAAATTGCCGGCCGACTACCCGCCCGACCACGCCAGTTATCTCGCGCGCTGCCACGCCGCGGGACAGCTGCGCCCGACGCCGCTGCTGCTGCGCTACGACGCAGGCGACTACAACTGCCTGCATCAAGACTTGTACGGCGACTTGCAATTTCCGCTGCAGCTCACTGTGCTGCTGAGCGCGCCGCAAAACTTCAGCGGCGGCGAGTTCGTGCTGACCGAGCAGCGGCCGCGCATGCAGTCACGCGCCGAGGTCGTGCCGCTGGCGCAGGGCGAAGCGGTGATCTTCGCGGTCAACCACCGGCCGGTGACGGGCACACGCGGCATCTACCGCGTGGCGATGCGGCATGGCGTCAGCCGCGTGCGATCGGGCCGGCGCGAGACACTCGGGCTGATCTTTCACGACGCGCGTTGAATGGCGCCCAGCAGCTTCGGCTTCAGCTTGGGCAACCGCATCGAGCGCCCTATGATCGATCGATGCAAAACCTGATGCCTTTTCTCGTTCAATGGGCCATCACGGCACTGTCGCTGTGGGTCGCCAGCCTGATTTTTCGGGGCCTGAAGTTCGAAAGCACTTCGGCCCTCGTCGTCTCGGCGCTGCTGCTCGGCCTGGCCAACGCGCTGGTCAAGCCGCTGCTCATCGTGCTGACCCTGCCGCTCACATTGCTGACCTTCGGGCTCTTCTTGCTCGTCATCAACGCGCTGATGGTGCTGCTGGTGTCGGCGCTGGTGCGCGGCTTCAAGGTGTCGGGCTTCTGGACCGCTTTTTTTGCAAGCATCTTCGTGTCGATCCTGAGCATCGCGGTCGGCTCGCTGGTCGACAGCGGCACGCCCGAGACGACGATCCAGATGCCGAGCGGCGGCAACTGGCTGTAGCTCTTTTGACGGGCGCTTCGCGCGCCTCGCCGGTCGAGCTCAGGTGATGATCTTCAGCAACCGCGTCATGCGCTCGAACGTCCGTCCGTAGGGCGGAAACAGCAGGCGCGTTCCCGACAGCGGCGACTGAAAGAACACCGGCTTGTTCATGCTGAAGGTGCGAAAGCCGTACTCGCCGTGGTACGCACCCATGCCGCTCGCGCCGACACCGCCGAACGGCAGATCTTCCTGTCCGAAGTGCCACATGCAATCGTTGACGGTGACGCCACCGGAGATCGTGTGGCGCAGCACCTTGTCGCGATCGGCCTTCTCGGCGCCGAACCAGTAGAGCGCCAACGGACGCTCGTGCCGGTTGACGTAGGCGATGGCATCGTCGAGCGCGTCGTAGGCCAGCACGGGCAGCAACGGGCCGAAGATTTCTTCCTGCATGACCCGCATATCGTCGGTCGCATCGAGGATGAGCATCGGCGGAAAAGTGCGCGTGTCCGCATGCGTGACCAGACCTTCAGGGTGCAACGGGATTACGCGCGCACCGCGCAAGCGCGCGTCGTCGACCAGCGCTTGCAGTCGCGCGAAATGGCGCTCGCTGACGATGCCGGTGTAGTCGGCATTGCCGGCGATGGTCGGGTATTGCCGCGGCACCGCCGCCCGCATCGCATCCACGAAAGCATCGATGGCCGGGCGATGCACGGCCACGTAATCGGGTGCGATGCAGGTCTGGCCGGCATTGAACAACTTGCCCATGACCAGCCGCGCCGCCGCGTGCGTCATGTCGACATCGGGGCTCAACAGCGCCGGAGACTTGCCGCCGAGTTCCAGCGTGACCGGCGTGAGATTGGCCGCAGCCGCCAGCGCAACATGACGGCCCACCGTGGTGGAACCGGTGAAGAGCAGATGGTCGAACGGCATCGCGACGAACGCAGTGCCGATGCCGGCGTCGCCGGTGACGACGGTCATCTCGTCGGGCGAGAAAGATTCGGCGACGGCCTGCCGCATCAGTTCGGAGGTACGCGGCGTCAGCTCCGATGGCTTGATCATCACGCGATTGCCGGCTGCGAGCGCGGCGATCGCCGGGCCCATCGCCAGTTGGTACGGATAGTTCCATGGGCTCACCACGCCGACCACGCCGAGCGGTTGCGCAACGATGCGGTTCGAACCAGGCCAGAAGGCCATGGCCGTCGGCGCGCGGCGGGTCTTCATCCACGACTTGAGATGGCGGCGTGCGTGTTTGATGGCAGACAGCACCATCATCACGTCGGCCAGCCGCGTGACCTGCACCGGGCGATGGCCGAAGTCGGCAGAGGCGGCGTTTTCGAGGGCCGGCGCGATGCGCCCGGTCATGGCGAAGAGGCGGTCGAGCCGGTCGAGCCGCACCGCGTGCGACGGCGCCATGTCGGCGGCGAAGGCGGCACGCTGCACGTCGAAGGCACGGCGCATCGCATCGGTGGGATCGACCGGATCAGTCGTCGCCATTGGGTTCGATACGGATTTCAGAAGAGCATTCATGTCTTGGCCGCTACAGGTTGCAACGCAGGGTCGTGATGCGCATCGGTCTCGGCCTCCGCATAGGCCCGGCCACCGGGTACCAGCGCCGAGTGCTCACGCCGCGAATGAAACACCGGATAGAACATTTCCACGAACCAGCGCTCCTTGCCGAAGACCAGATCATCCTGCAGACCGACCCTGGGCGGATAGAGGCGCGTGATCTTCGCGGTGCCGAAGAGCAGGTCCCACACGAACAGCAGGTTGCCGAAGTTGCCCTTGTAGTGGCCGATGCCATCGTCGTTGGTGAGTGCGTGGTGCGCCCAGTGCGTGGCCGGCGTCGACACCGTCCGCTCCAGCATCCAGGCGAGCGGGTGCAGCCATTTGTTGCGGTACAGCGGCGCATCCCACGGCACGGCGCTGTGCGCACCAAGGATCACCGTCAGCTTGACCACGATGTAGACCAGGTACGCATCGCCGAAACCGAGGTAGACCAGCACGCCCGACACCCAAAGCCCCGGCATCATCAGGTAGTAGAAGAAGTTGTTGCGGTACGTGATGCGGATGCTCATGTAGTGCGCCGTGTGGTGCGCACGGTGCAGCGGCCAGAGCCGCGGCGAGTGCGAGATGCGATGCCACCAGTACTGCGTCATGTCGTCGCCGACCAGCAGGATGGCGCCCATCGCCCACCACGGCAGCTGCGCCCAGGCATCGCGTTGCCCCGGCATGAGCATGGCGCAGGCCTTGCCGGTGATGGCGAAGATCAAGGGCTGCGACACCGCGAGCAGCAGCAGGAACATGAACAGCTCCAGCTTGGTGTCGTCGCGCGTCGCATGAAAGTGCCGGTGCTGACCCGAGAGCACTTCGGCCAGGGCGAACGCAAGAATGATCGCGGCGAGAACGATGTTCTGAACGAGGTTCACGAGTTTGTCTCCTGGGCGAGGGCCCGGCAGGCGAGGTTCGGTGAGCCGAACTCCCGATGTGTTTGTGTGTGAGCGAGTGGCCGCGATTCTTCGGGCGAACGCCGATTGAGTCCAATGCATAGTGAAGCTAGGATCGATGCACTGGCTGCAATGGCCGATCGGGGCGAATCGCATGGACCTGAAGCGCTGGACTCACATCGTGGCCGTGGCCGACCGTCGCAGCTTCGTGCGCGCGGCGGAGCAGGTGCACCTCAGCCAGCCGGCGCTGACGCGCAGCATCCAGGCCGCCGAATCGGAACTCGGCCTGCTGCTGTTCGATCGTCGCGGCAACGAGGTCGTGGCCACACCGGCCGGTGAGTTCGTGATCGCGCGTGCGCGGCAATTGGTATTCAACAGCCGATGCCTGCAGCGCGACATCGAGCTGTACCGCAGCCATGCGCTGGGCGACACGGCGTTCGGTGTCGGGCCGTTTCCGGCGGCGACCTTCCTCGCGCCGCTGCTCACCGGGCTTCGGCGTGAATTTCCGACGATCAATCTGCGGGTCGAGGTCAGCAACTGGCAGCAGTTGCTGCAACGACTGCTCGCGGAAGACATCGAATTCTTCGTGTCGGACACGCGCGACCTGCCATCCGACACGGGCACGCACATTCGCCCGTTGCGGCCCGAGCCCGGCGGCTTCTATGTGCGCGTGGGCCATCCGCTCGCATCTGCCGCGTCGGTCACGCTGCCCGAGTTGTGGGCCTACGGCGTCGTGTCGGTGCGACTACCGGCGAGCGTGCGCGCCGTTATCGCCGACCTGCTCGGGTTCGCGTCGGGCACCGATTTGTCGCTGGCGCTGGAGTGCGACGACGTCGAGGTGCTGAAGGCGGTGGCGCTGGCCGGCGACTCGGTGCTGGCCGCGCCGCATGCCGCGGTCAAGAAGGAATACGGGGAGCGCACGCTGAAGACGTTGAACGTCACCGGCCTGCCGCCGTTGGCCTCCCGCATGGGACTCGTCACGCTGCGCGGCCGCACGCCGTCGCCGATGGCGGAACTCATCATGGGCCGGCTGCCGACCCGGATCGGTTAGTCGAGGCGGCCACCACCGGCACTCAGCTCGGCCCAGTCGAGCTCCTGCACCAGCACGCGATAGGCGTCGTCGCCGATCACGTCGTCGCGCCGCAGCTCGAACGCGCGTTGCCGGGCGACCGAGATGGCGCGGCGCCGCAGCGGCCCGCCGGGCACTTCGTCGACGGCCATGCCCTGTCCCATGCCTCCCATGCCTCCCATGCCGTTCCCCGTGTCGTGCGCCTGGCTGGTATTGAGATCGACGACCGCGCCATATTCTTTCTTCAGCAGCTTGCCGGCCATGGTGTCGTCGTCCTCGATGGCATCGAGCAGCGCGCGGTACGCGTGCGTGCGGCCCAGCCGGATCTCGCGACCGACCGGGTCGTCGTCGGTCAGGCCCATGTGGCGGATCAGCGGCTTCATCGTCAGGCCTTGCAGCACGAGCGTGCCGAGCACGACCGCGAAGGCACACAGCAGGATGAGATCGCGGTACGGAAACGGCGCTCCATCGGGCAGCGTCTCGGGAATGGCGAACGCCGCAGCCAGTGTGACGATGCCGCGCATGCCGGCCCATGACAGCACGACGCCGGTGCCGAGCGTGGGCACGGCGCGCCCTGCACGCGCATAGCCCCAGCGCTTCAGCACCTGGTAGCTCATCACCCACGCAAAGCGCGCCGCGATCGTGACGACCAGCACCACGGCCGCCGTGACGACCGCATCGTTGCGCGCACCGCCCGCCTCGAGCCGCTGCCAGATCGGCCGCAGCTGCATGCCGATCAGCACGAACGCGAAGGCATTCAACACGAAGACCACCGTCTCCCACACCGCGAAGATTGGGATGCGCATGCGCGCAGGCATCTGGCCTCCGGTGCGGCGCGCGACCGTCATCGCATACGCCACCAGCGTCAGGATGCCCGACAGGCCGATGGCCTCGGCGCCGATCCACACGCCGAAGGTCAGTGCGAACTGCACGATCAACGAGGTCGGCACGTCGCGCAGGCCCGACGTCAATGGCCGCAATACATAGGCGCAGGCGACACCCGCCGCGAGGCTGCCGAACACGGTCAACAAAAACACCGGCGCGAAGCTGCCGAAGCCCAAGTGCCCGGCCATCATGGTCATGATCGCCAGCCGATAGACCAGCAGCGCACTGGCGTCGTTCAGCAGGCTTTCACCCTCGATGATCTTCAGCAGCTTGTGCGGCAGCTTCACTTGGCGCATGACCGCGGTCGCGGCGGCCGCATCGGGTGGCGCGACGATGGCGCCGAGCGCGATCGCGACCGGCCACGGCATGCCCGGCACCAGCCAGCGCGCCACCAGCGCGACCGCGATCACCGTCGTGCCGACCGCTGCGATGACCAGACCGGCGACCGGTTTCCAGTTGGCGCGCAGATCGCGCAACGACGTGTCGTAGGCCGCGTCGAGCAGCACCGGCGCGACGAAGAGCGCGAGCGCCAGATGCGGATCGAGCGTCCAGTTGGGGCTCGACGGCACGAAGGCGAGCGCCACGCCGCCGAGCGCGAGAAAGGTCGGGTACGGCGCACCGACCTTGCGCGCCAGCATGGCGAGCAGTGCTGCGCCGAGCAGCAGCACGATGATCCATTCGAAAGTCGCCATGGTGGAGTCGGGTCTGTGCAGTTTTGTTTTTCGCGGGGTTCGAACCATTGTCCGGCCAGACAGGGAACTTGCGAGACGGCCTTGCCAAACGCAGTGCAACGCCGACACACTCCGACCTCGTGTCCACGCGCATCAGGAGCACCCTCTCATGCCAAACGAAAATCCGCCGGCCGAAAGTCCCGCAGATACCGAATCGCAAGACCTCGTCATCTCGCGCCTGCTGCACGCGCCGCGTGCCCTGCTCTGGCAGGCCTGGACCGACCCGAAGATGCTGAAGGAGTGGTGGTGCCCGAAGCCGTGGGCCACCGAAGTATTGGCCTTCGACCTGCGGCCCGGCGGCGCTTTTCACACGCTGATGAAAGGACCGGACGGTGGCGTCAGCGACAACCCGGGCAGCTTTCTGGAAATCGTGCCGCAAGAGCGCATCGTGTTCACCAGCGCGCTGCTTGCGGGATGGCGACCCGGCACACCGTGGCTGAACTTCAGCGCCGTGATCTCGATGGCCGACGAGGGAAGCGATGAAGCACAAGGCACGCGATACATCGCAAAAGTGATGCATCCGGACAAGGCGACCAAAGACCGGCACGAAGCGCTCGGCTTCTTCGGCGGCTGGAACATCTGCATCGACCAGCTGGAGGCGTTCGCGCTACAGCTGCGTTGAACGTCGCGCCACGGCGATGCGCTGCGCGCCGAGTTCGCGTCCGCGCTACTTGCGACGCTCGCGGCGTCTGTGCTCCTTGTGGATTGGCGCCACGCGCTTCGGCGCAGCGCCCAGGGCCGCACGCGCGAGCGCATCGGCTTCCGCATTGCGATGGCGCGGTATCCATTCGACGCTGGCGTGGTCGAACGAATCGAGCAAGGTGCGCGCGTTGTCGAACAGCGTGGCGAGCCGCGCGATCGGCTTCACTTCGGCCGAGCTGTCCGCACGCTTGGCGCCGAGTTGCTCGACCAGCACGCTGTTGTCGCTGTACGCCCGTATGTCGGTCGCGCCGCGCGCCTTGGCCTCTTCCAGTGCGTGCGTCAGCGCCCTCAGTTCCGCCTCGTTGTTGCAGCCGATGGCATGCGTTGCCAGCGACAACGCATGGCGCGTGCCGTCGGGCCCGGTGATGACTGCTCCGATGCCCATGCGCCCGGGGTTGGGCATGGCGCTGCCGTCGCAGTAAATGGTCCAGCGCGATTCGCTCAAGCGCAAAGCCGAACTGCGCCGGCGTCTTCGCTCACCGCGACCGGTACCAGCTTCGCGCCGCGGCACGGGCCGCCGACGCACTTGCCGGTGTCGGGCTCGTAGATGGCGCCGTGCCGCGCGCACATCAAGAACTTGCCGGAGCTTTCGAGCACCTGCCCTTCGAAGTCGATCGGCCCGCCGACATGGGCGCACTGGTTGAGGTAGCCGTAGACGGTGCCGTTCCACCGCACGACGAAGGCCGGCGTGCCGCCCGTGACGGCGAACTTCACGGCGTTGCCGCCGTCTACAAGATCGTCGCTGGCGCAGATGATCACGGGCTCGCTCATGAAGATCGCGCGGCTCGCATCGATCAGGCGACCACGGCACGCAGCCGCTGAATACGCTCGTCCGCCGCCAGCGCCAGGTACCAGTCGAGGCTGCCCGGATTGGCCATCGCCTCCTTGTTGACGACCTTTTCGATCGGCTGGCCGAGCAGCAGTTTCTTGATCGGTAACTCCTGCTTCTTGCCCGACAGCGTGCGTGGAATTTCGGGGACCTTGAAGATGTCGTTCGGCAGGAATCGCGGCGACAGCTGGGTCTTGATCGCGTTGTTGAGCCTGGCGCGCATCGCATCGTCGAGCGCGACGCCGGGCCGGAGCACGACGAACAACGGCATGTAGCTGTCGCGGCCCAGGTATTCGAGGTCGACCACCATCGAGTCGAGCACTTCGGGCAGGCCTTCGACCGCGCTGTAGATCTCGCTGGTGCCCATGCGCAAGCCTTGCCGGTTGATGGTCGCGTCGCTGCGGCCGTAGATGATGCAGCCACCGTCGGCGCCGACCTTGAGCCAGTCGCCGTGGCGCCAGACGTTGGGATAAGTGTCGAAGTAGCTCGACAGGTAGCGTGCGTGGTCGACGTCGCCCCACAGATACAGCGGCATCGATGGAATGGGCTGGATGCAGACCAGCTCGCCGACTTCGCCGATGACCGGCTGTCCCTGTTCGT
>JAQGMP010000576.1 GCA_028292285.1 Variovorax sp.
AAGTTCGTAGGCATCGACGACGCGCCCACGCTGCGCGAAGACCTGCGTTCGCGCGCTCAAACTGCCGGCCTCATGGGCACGATCTTGCTGGCGCCGGAAGGCATCAACCTCTTCTTGGCCGGCGCAGCCGAGGCGGTGCGTGGCTTCCTGACCAGCTTGCGCGCCGACGTGCGATTCGCCGATCTCGAAACCAAAGAAAGCTGGTCGGCGGCGCAGCCCTTTCGGCGCATGCTGGTCAAGCTCAAGCGCGAGATCATCCGCATGGACCATCCGGCCATCCAGCCGGCCGCCGGCCGCGCCCCGGGTGTCGATGCGCTCACGCTCAAGCGCTGGCTCGACCAAGGCCACGACGATGCCGGCAAACCAGTCGTGCTGCTCGACACGCGCAACGCCTTCGAGGTCGACGAAGGCACATTCGAGGGCGCCATCGATTGGCGCATCGACAAGTTCACGCAGTTTCCCCAAGCGCTGGCCGAGCACCGTGAGCAACTGGCCGGCAAGACCGTCGTGAGCTTCTGCACCGGCGGCATCCGCTGCGAAAAAGCCGCCATCCTGATGCGCGAAGAAGGCGTGGCCGACGTGCTGCAGCTCGAAGGTGGCATCCTCAAATATTTCGAAGCGGTGGGCGGCGCGCACTACCGCGGCGACTGTTTCGTGTTCGACGGGCGCCGCGCGTTGGCGCCCGACCTGAGCGCACGCTCGGCGCACGCCAGCGCCCGCGCACCCGAAGACCCGGACCTCGCGATCAAGCATTGAAGCCCGGCAGGTACGGGTCAGGCAGGCTCGGTTATCGTGCGCGCCATGCGCATCCTTCTGGTTGAAGACGAACTCGACATGGCCTCCTGGCTGGTCCGCGCGTTGACGCAGAGCGGCTTCGTGCCCGACCACGCGCCCGACGCCCGCACGGCAGAGGCCTTCATGGCCGGCACCGAATACGACGCCATCGTGCTCGACCTGCGGCTGCCCGACAAACACGGCCTGAGCGTGCTGGCCGACATGCGCGACGCCGACAACCGCACGCCGGTGCTGATCCTCACGGCGCAGGGCGCGCTGCAAGACCGTGTGCGCGGGCTCAACCTCGGTGCCGACGACTTTTTGACCAAGCCGTTCGAGGTCGCCGAACTGGAGGCGCGGCTGGCGGCGCTGGTGCGCCGCAGCCGCGGACGGCAGCACCCGCGCATGCAATGCGCGTCGCTCTCGTACGACGGCGAGAGCCACGCCTTTTCGCTGCGCGGCACGCTGCTGCCGCTGACGCCGCGCGAACAGGCCGCCCTCACCGCCCTGCTGATGCGCAGCGGCGCGCCGGTGAGCAAGTCGAACCTCTTCGGCAAGGTGTTCACCAACGACAGCACGGCCGGCCCCGATGCCATCGAGGTCGTGCTGCACCGGCTGCGGCGCAAGCTCGAAGGCAGCGATGTGCGCATCGTCACCGTGCGCGGGCTCGGCTACATGCTCGAAAGCATCGGCGATGCCGCTGTCGACGTCTCCGCCGGCCGCTGATCCAGTCGCCGGCCCGGGCGCCGATCCAGGCGCTGGGCTGCCTGCCGAACCGCGCCGTTTCGGCATTCGCGCGCGCCTGCTGGCGTTGCTGCTGCCGGGCATCGTCGCGCTGCTCGCGCTCGACAGCTGGAACGACTACCACGCGCTGTCCGAAACCGTCGCCAACGCGTACGACGAGAGCCTGCTCGAACCGGTCAAGGCGCTCGGCAACAGCATCGTCGTGCGGCCCGATGGCAACGTGCAGGTGCACGAAGCCTTCTCGGTCGAAGCGATGTTCGCGGCGACCAGCGCACGCTACAAGCACCTGCACGTCGGCATCACGCGCGGGGGCACCGACGGGCCCGAGACGACGCTCATGGGCGTGCCCGATTTGCCGCCGCCGCCGGTCGCGCCGCCGGAGCTGAGCGTAGGCAAGCCGGTCTTCTACGACGCTTGGTACCAGGGGCGGCCGGTGCGCATCGCCGCGCTGCGGCAGACCGTCTACAGCAACCAGGAAGGCCATGACACCGGCCAGGCCCGCGAAGGTGGCGCCTGGCAGGTGCTGATCCAGGCAGCCGAAAGCACCGGTCCTCGCGTGCGCGCCGTGAACGAATCGCTGCAGCAAGAACTGTGGCGCGACACCCGCATGCTGCTGGTGGTGACGCTGCTCGTATGGCTTGGCGTGGCGTGGACCTTGCGCCCGCTCGAACGCCTGCGTGCGTCGCTGCGCGAGCGCCAGCCCGACGACCTGAAGCCACTCGACCCGACCGGCATGCCGCAAGAGGTGATGCCGCTGGTCGACGCCGTCAACCACCACATCGAAAGCCATCGGACGATGGTGGCCGAGCATTCGCAGTTTCTCGCGGACGCGTCGCATCAGCTGCGTACGCCGCTCGCGATCCTGTCGATCCAGGCCGGCTACGCGGTGCGCGAAACCGACCCCGACCGCATGCGCGAATCGCTGCGCGCCATCGTGACCCAGCTGGCGCGCACGCGTCGGCTCAGCGAACAGCTGCTGGCACTGGCGCACGCCACGCACCACGACAACGCGGGCGGTGCGCCGGCCCTCGTCGACCTCAACGCCGTGGCGCGCGCGGTGGTGCTGCAATACCTGCCGCTGGCCCGTGAGAACGACCAGGACCTCGGCTGGATCGACGCCCGCGGCGACCCGCCTTTCGGGCGCACCGACGATGCCGAAGCGCTCGACGGCGACGCCGAACCTGCGCGGCCCGCATCGCCCGTGTTGCCCGTGCATGCGAACGAAGCCGAGCTGCACGAGGTGCTGGCCAACCTTGTGCACAACGCCATCAAGTACACGCCGCGCGGCGGCAGCATCACCGTGTCGGTACGGCGCGATGCGCGCTACGCGCTGGCCGAAGTGTGCGACAGCGGCCCCGGCATCGGCGCCGACCGGCGCGCCGCCGTGTTCCAGCGCTTCCAGCGCGACGCGGCAGGCGTGGCGGCTGCGTCGGCTGCTTCAGGTGCGCCAGGATCGGCGCGCGCCATCCAGGGTGCGGGCCTCGGGCTCACCATCGCGCGCAGCTATGCGCGACGCAATCAGGGCGATATCGAACTCGCCGATGCCGGCAGCGCAGACGGTGCCGACGGACCCGCGAGCACGGCAGGCGCAGGACTGCGCGCGACCCTTCGTTTACCCTTAGTGAGCCTTAAGTGATTACACGTATTTTGGGCATCGGCAGCGCGCCGATGACCTCGTCGAAAGGCGATTGAAAGGCTCCATTTCTAGACTGCCTCCTTCCATTCGAAGGAGACATATGCAAGAGCAGCACGCCGGCGCGCCCGGGGCGAGACCGCCCCTCAAGGCCCGGTTCAAGAAGGATTACTACGGCGGAGCGCTGCTGGTGCTGGTCGGCGTGTCGGCCGTGGTCGCCGGCATCGACTACCGCGTCGGCGAACTCGCGCGCATGGGGCCGGGCTTTTTCCCGGTAGCACTCGGCTCGCTGCTGGCACTGGTCGGTGTTCTCATCGCCGCCTCGGCCCGCAACCCGAAGCCGTCCGCAGAACCCGCCGTGTCACACGGCCATCCCGGCGGCATGCCGGACATTCGCGGCGGCGTCTGCATCATTCTTGCCATCCTGGCTTTTTTGCTGCTCGGCGTGTACGGCGGCCTGCTGCCGGCGACCTTTGCCATCGTGTTCATCTCGGCGCTCGGCGACCGCGACAACACACTGATCGAAGCCTTGCTGCTGTCCGCCGCCATGTGCGTGATCGCCGTGGTGGTGTTCTGGTGGGCGCTGCAACTGCAGCTCCCGCTCTTCCAGTGGGGCGGCTGACACCATGATTTCGCAATCGCTTCACGACCTCTGGTTCGGCTTCGGCGTCGCCTTTCAGGGCACGAACCTGCTGTGGTCTTTCTTCGGTGTGCTGGTCGGCAACCTGATCGGCGTGCTGCCGGGCATGGGCGCCCTGCAGGCCATCTCGATCTTGCTGCCGCTCACCTACGTGATGCATCCGGTGCCCGCCATCCTGATGCTGGCCGGCATCTTCTACGGGTCGCAGTACGGCGGTGCCATCGGCGCCATTTTGCTGAACATGCCGTCGCATCCACCGCACGCGGTCACCTGTCTGGACGGGTACCCGATGACCAAGCAGGGCAAGGGCGGGGTCGCGCTGGGCATCACGATGATCGCCTCGTTCTTCGCGGCGTCGGTCGGCATCATCGTCATGATCTTCGCGTCGCCGCTGCTGGTGCAGATCGCCTTCAAGTTCGGCCCGACCGAGATCTTCTCGATCATGCTGCTGGGCTTGCTGGCGGGCTCGACCATGTCGCGCGGCTCGCCGCTCAAGGGCGTGGCGATGACGCTGTTCGGCCTCCTGTGCGGCGTGGTCGGCACCGACGTCAACAGCGGCAGCTTCCGCTTTGCGTTCGGCTTGCCCGAGTTGAGCGACGGCCTCGAACTCACCGCCATTTCGATGGGCTTGTTCGGCGTCGCCGACTTCCTGCTCAACGTGAACCGCATGAAGGCCGTCGGCAGCAGCGCCAAGCTCACGCTGGCCGACATGCGCCCGAGCAAGGCGGAGCTGAAGCGCGCCTTCCCGGCGATGATCCGCGGCACCATCGTCGGCACCGTGTTCGGCGCGATGCCGGGCACCGGCCCGACCATCACGACCTTCATCGCGTACGCGCTGGAACGCAAGATCTCGAAGACGCCGGGCAAGTTCGGCACCGGCATGATCGAAGGCGTGGCAGGCCCCGAAGCCTCGGCCCACTCCAAGACACAGGTCGACTTCATCCCGACGATGAGCCTGGGCATTCCGGGCGACGCGGTGATGGCGCTGATCCTCGGTGCGCTGCTGATTCAGGGCATTCAGCCCGGCCCGCAGCTCATCACCGAGCATCCGGACATTTTCTGGGGCCTGATCGCCAGCTTCTGGATCGGCAACGTGATCCTGGTGGTGCTCAACGTGCCGCTGATCGGTGTCTGGGTCAAGCTCTTGCGCGTGCCCTACAAGTACCTTTTCCCGGCGGCGATGTTCTTCATCGCGGTGGGCGTCTACAGCACGCAGAACAGCCTGTTCCAGATCTGGGAAGTGCTGGCCTTCGGCATCGTCGGCGCGGTGCTCATGTCACTCGACTTTTCGGTCGCACCGATCTTGCTGGGCTTCGTGCTCGGACCTATGGTCGAAGAAAACTTCCGCCGCGCGCTGCTGCTCTCGCGCGGTGACATGACGGTGTTCGTGACACGGCCCATCAGCGGCACCTTCATCGGACTGTGCGTGTTGTTGCTGGCCGGCGTGATCTTTTCTGCATGGCGTGCCCGCAAAGGCGAAACGACGGTGCCGGGCCTCGATCTGCCCACGCCGCCGGTCGACGCGACACCGGCCGTCAGCGAATAACGTCAGCGAGCAGACAAGCAACGACAGATCGGCCCGGAGGGGCCGATGGAGGGGCCGATCGAGCCGTTCAAACCGGGGTGCTCTTCACGTCGGGGTCCTGGACCCCGAACGGGTGCCCCGGCAGCGGAATGAACTCGGTCTCGCCCGGCACGTGGCCCATGCGCTGGGCTGCCCAGTCGGCACCGGCCTGCAGGATGCGCTCCTTGCGGCTCGAGACGAAGTTCCAGGTGATGTAGCGCGGGCCGTCGAGCGGCTCGCCGCCGATCACCACGAGCTGCACGGCGGCCGATGCCTGCAGCGTCGCCCCCGCACCGCCCTGAACAAACGCCATGGTGTGCGCCGGCACCGCAGTGCCGTCCACCGACACATCGCCATCGACCGCGTACACCGCAAGCTCGCGCGCCAGCGCCGGCAGCACGAAAGCCGCGCCGGCCTTCAGCTGCACGTCGAGGTAGACCGTCGGCGCGAACGTCTTCACCGGCGATGTCTCGCCGAAAGCGCTGCCGATGAGCACGCGCACCTTGGCGCCCTGCTCTTCGCACGCCGGGATGTCCGCGGCGGCCGTGTGCGCGAAGGCAGGCTCCGCCTCTTCATGCGCGAGCGGCAGCGCGGCCCACAGCTGCAAGCCGTGGTTGACGTAGGTGTCGCCCCTGAGTTGATCGGGCTTGCGCTCCGAATGCACGATGCCGCGGCCCGAGGTCATCCAGTTGATGGCGCCGGGGCGGATTTCCTGCGTGTTGCCGAGGCTGTCGCGATGCATCAT
>JAQGMP010000393.1 GCA_028292285.1 Variovorax sp.
GCCCTCGTGCCCAGCGCCTGCAAGTCGTCCGGCGAATGAAAGACAAGCGGCGCATTGCCCTGAAGCAACAGGATCTTGCGGACGGACTCCATCACGGGGCCTGGAGAACCCACGATCGCGATGCCGCGGCCCGGAGCGGTCACCGCGGGAGATTCAACAGTTGCAGGCGCAGGAGTGAGAGTCTTGAGAGTGTTGGAGGTCGTCATTCGATCAATGGCCGCAGGAGCCATCGATCTTGCCCTCGCTAACTGTGTCTTTCTGTTGCATCCCTGTCGCCGCTCCGAGTCAAACTGCTCGCAACTCGAAAGCGAGTGCGAGCGTGGCGCTGCGGCAGCGGCGCTGTATCAAGCGGCTTTGGCTGCAGCGAGGTTGTCTCTCTGCGCCTGACCGACATACTCATAGTGCACGAGATGCTCGGTGAAGATCGCTCCGAGTCCGTCGGCGCCGGGCAGAGTCCAGTTCTTTTGCCAGTCGGCGGCAATGCCGTACCAGGGCGACACGACCACGCCCATCTGCTGCATACGCGCGTCCGCAAATGGCTTGTAGCCGAATGCGTCGATGACGCCATCGCGGTGATAGACCTTGTGATCCGGAAACAGCTCGGTGATCCAGTTCATCGTGTGGCCGTTCGGCCCTTGCGGCACGCTGTCGGTGATGAGTGTGGGGATGTTGTAGTTCTTCGCCGACTTGGCCAGCGCACGAACGGCATTGCGGAACTCGAGGTCCGTCTGCGCGCCGTTGACGAAGTTGGTGCCGACCTGATGATCGATCACAGCAGCGCCGAGTTTTCGGTGGTCAGTTCTTCCAGAAAGACATTGGTATTCATTTTGATTATTCCCTTGAGATGATTGAAAAATGCTAGAGCAAGCTCTCGCTGACGAATGGGAACAGCAGCCAAAGTTGAAGTTTGGTGCCGAAGTCGACTCCCGGGTCCGTGTCGTAGACCTTCTCGGCACCGTCTTCGATGCCGACCCATTCGATGTGGTCGCCCGGCTGGCGCAGGCGCAGCTTGTAGCTTCCTCCGGCACGCAGCCGCTCGATCAGGCCCCGCACGTGCTCGGCCAATTCGGGCGAGTCGACCAGCATTCCAAGTTCGGTATTGAGCTGCGACGAGCGCAAGTCCATGTTCATCGAACCCACGAAAGTGGTCTTTCGATCGAGCACGACGAGCTTGGAGTGCGAGCGCCCGATCGATGAGTGCAGCGCACCGCCGATCAACGAGTCTTGATGCAATTGACTCGAATCGATCTCGTAGAGATTGACGCCCATCTTCAGCATGTCGACTCGGTAGCGGCCATAGGCGGCGCTGGCAAAGGGCTCGTCGTTGGAGCCGAGCGAATTGGTGACGACCTGCATGCGCACGCCGTGCGCCGCGGCAGTGCGCATGCCGTCCATCCCGAGCTTGCCGGGAATGAGATACGGCGAGTCGATGACGATGTCGGTTCGCGCCTCGCGAATGGCAGCCCGCACCCGCGCGGTGACCGTGGTCTTGTCGTCTCCGAGCTCCGCACGGCCGCTGACTTTTTCAGGGTCGTCCGAGAATGGTTCGATATGGCCGTAGAGCAATTTGAGCGGCGGGTGTTGAAAGTCGGCACTCAGCGGCAGATAGCCCATGAAGTCCGGCTTGTCAGGCGCCGGCGTGGGAAAGGCCGGCAGCGAGTCTGCAGTGAGTTGTTCGAATGCGTCGCGCAATGCCTGAGGCTCTTTGCGGGACGGCAACACGATGTGCAGCGGATAAACGCGAGGACTGTTCCAGTACGTGTCGAAGATGTTCGCGAGGCGCGGAACAGCCTCGCCGGCAACGAACAAATCGAAGTCGACGAAGTTGCCTTCCTTGCTCATGAAGAAGTACTCGTCGGCGATGTTGCGGCCACCCGCCACCGCGAAGGCGCCGTCCGCAATGAGCAGCTTGTTGTGCATGCGATGGTTCACTCGCGAGAAGTCTCCCAGCGCGAATATCCAGCGCGTCATGACGGAGGCGCGGCCCGATGGAAAGGGGTTGAACAGCCGAATGTCGACGTTGGGATAGGCCGCGAGCGCCAACAGCATGTCGTCGCTGTCGGCCGTGTACATATCGTCGACCAGCAGTCTTACCCGCACGCCGCGCACGGCGGCATCGCGTATCGCGCGTGCCAGCTTGTGGCCGGTCACGTCGTTCTGAAGCAGGTAGTACTGCACGTCCAGCGACTTCTGTGCATTGGCGACGATGGTCAGTCGCGCGTCCATCGACCACGGGCTCATCGGCAAAGGCCGAAAGCCGGAGCCTTTGCCCTTGGGCACGCTTTGCTCGGCGATACGGCCGAGCAGGTTGTCGGTACTGGCCGGAATCGCAGCCGTCGAGGCGCGTTCGACATGGGGCGGCAGCATCGAACAGGCTTGCAACACGGCGAGCGTGGCGATTGCGAGGCAGAGCCGCCACGCGCTGGCGGCGCGCGGGAAATTCGAGATGAGCGACATGGGGTCAGCCGCCGACGGGTGCCAGCTTTTGTGCCACCAACGCGCGCTGCACCGCGGGGTCGTTCTCCATCCGGACACGAAAACCGGCGAGCTTGGGAAACGGCCGGATCCCGTCTGGCAAATAGTTCGCCCAGCGCGTCATCACGTAGAGATAGGCATCGGCCACCGAACGGCCGTTCTTGAGCATGTAAGGCTGGTCGCCGAGCTTGTCGTTCAGGGCCTTCATCTGAAGAGCGACGCGTTCCAGCGATTTCTTCTTCAGCGCCCCGGACAAGTCCTCCTCATCGAGGAAGCGTGCGGGCCCGAAGAAAGGCCCGAAGGCGCCATGCGTATCGTCGGTCAGATAACTGAGCGCCTGGGCAAGCTCGAATCTTTCGAGCGGTTGGCTGCTGGTTGCGCCGAGGGCTGCGCCCGGATGCACGTCGACCAGCCAGGTCAGGATGGCTGCGGCTTGGGTCAGCACGGTCCCGTCGTCGAGGACCACGGTCGGGACCTGGCCGGTCGGGTTGACCGCGAGATACGCGGGCTTGCGGTTGTCGCCCCGCGGCAGAAGCTCGAGTTCGTAGGGCTGGCCGATCCACTCGAGCGCAATGTTGACCGAAAGAGCACAAGTGCCGCTCATGCTGTAAAGCTTCATTTTGTTATTCCCTGGTAGGTGCCTTGAGGCGTTGCTGGGCCGCGATCCGATGTCGGGTCACGCGGCAAAGCAACCTTTTTGAGCTTCGCACGTGCTGCGATTTCCACCGCTGTTTCAAGAGCGGATGACGCAATGCGAGCAGGCAAAACAGTTTTGCAATCGGCGGCGTCCCACGCGATTCGCAGGCGCCGCGCTCCGTCAGGCGGCGCCGCGCGGTTGCCGGATATGCGGCATGCTAGGGAGTTGCGCAGCCGCTGACTATCATCAGGAATGAAATTTTCAGTCATGGAAAGCGGTACGTCTGGCGTCCTCCTGGCCGACCT